>CAYLIN010000035.1:0-11511 GCA_964383725.1 uncultured Azospirillaceae bacterium
TTTTCACCATCAGTCATTACATAAGTAATCTCATGATAATCAGGGTGAATACCTTTTTTCATCTTAAAAAACTCCTGAACTTTAATTAACGCATAATTTTTATGCTCTTATACATTACGGAATTTAATAAAGCAAGCATTATTTAAACTTTTTTTTAATTTTCCGTCAAAACTTATTTTATTTCTAAAATTTCAACCGTATTAATTTTGTCAGAACTGTCATCAATATTAATAACTTTAATGCTGAAATTTTTGTACCCTTTCGGTAACAAGTAGCTTCTGACATCCACTGCCCGATTCAAACTTTGACGTTTCCGCTTGAATGTATCCACTCCGTTATTCAGATTATAAGCCAAAATAGCAATTTTGTTTTGCTGCGGATTTTCAAATGTTGAAATGATATTATCAATCTGCTGACGTTGAATGTCCGTTAATTCAGAAACTTCGTCATCAAAAAGAAGAATATTGGAGGCAGAAACTTTTTGAACAGCTTCAACCTCGGCTTCCTCCTGAGGCTGTTGTTCTTCAACGGCAGAAACTACATTCTCCTGTGGCTCACTATTCACAACAGGTTGAGCCTTTGGCGTTACCGGTTCAACATCCACGACAACAATATGCTCATCTTCTGTAATCGGGCGAATAGCAGGAATAATTGCCACCGGTTCAGCCGAGTTCGGAACAACAGGGGCTGAAATAACAGGCTCTTGCAACACCTCTTTTACCGGTACTTCAGCCTGTGGAGCAACAACTTCAGCCTGTGCTGTAGGTTGTTTCCGAACCTTAGCTTTTTGTACCTTTTTCTTTGGTGTTATTTTACGTGTTTTTTTCTTAACCGGCTCATATTTAGCCAACGATGAAGTTGCTTTTTCCGAAGTGGTCACAACAGGAAACAGAGGGTGTGATGATATGCCGGAAGCGGCAGAAGAGGACAACTCATCCAAAACGGACAAATCAACATAAACATCCGATGTCTGCGCCTGAGCTACGTTCAGTATTCCAAGTCCGCACACAAACGTCCCTATCATCACCTTTTTATTCATACCCTAACTCCTGTTTTCCCACTACTTATTCAGAGCTTCATAAACTTTTTTTCCAAGATTGGCATTAGTCGCAATAATATTGCCACTAGCCAAAACGGCAGCCAAGTCGTCTGAACGAATATCTTTTTGATTGAGCTCATATACATAACCACCAGCTTCTTTTACCAAAAGCATTCCCGCGGCAATTGTTGCTGCATTATTTCCACGGCTAACAACAGCATCAAAACGTCCGGCAGCAGCCATAGCCAAATCCAAGCTCAAGCACCCTTGAATGCGGCGATCAGCAATTTCCGGAAGTACTGTGCCATCATCAACACTAGCCAAAGCCTCTGCAAAATCTTTACGGGAAGAGACGCGCAACCGCTCATGACTACGATATCCTTCACGGAAAGCACCTTTTCCTTTTTCAGCAAAATACAGTTCCTGAGATGCCGGATTAAAGATAACACCGGCGGTCACTGCACCATTTTCAACAATAGCGACAGAAACAGCAAAATAAGGAAGCCCGTGTGTGAAGTTAATAACCCCATCCAGCGGTGCTATCAAAAAGTGATTTGCATTAGGCTGAGCCTCACCATCAACAACGACGGCATAATTCGGCTTTCCCTTTTGCAACTCTGCTCTCAGAGCTTTTAATGTTCGTTCACGTGCAGCCGCAACAAAATCACGATGACCTTTGACCGCAGACTGCAACTGTTCGATTTCATTAAAATCCCTGGTTAATGACGTTGCGACCTTTTTGACCACAGTCATCAGAAAGTTGAGATTAACCGAAACATATGACATTATTTAGCTCTTTCAACATAAGAAGCGTCAGCGGTTGCCACAACAATTTTATCACCAACACCGACAAACGGCGGTACAGTTGTGCGAACACCATTATCCAAAATAGCCGGTTTATATGATGATGAAACTGTTTGACCTTTGATAACAGGTTCTGTTTCAACAACTTCACAAATAACTTGCAACGGCAATTCAACAGAAATCGGCTTACCATCGATAACACTGACTTTAACATCCATACCATCTGTCATAAACGGACGAGAATCGCCCAAAATATCAGTAGGCATTGTAAATTGTTCAAAAGTATCACTTTCCATAAAGGTTAAACCGGAAGCATCTTCAAACAAGAACTGGCAGTCTTTGGTTTCAACCATCATTTTTTCAACCATATCTTCTGTTCTGAAGCGCTCATTGGTTTTTGTTCCTTCTTCAACAGATTTCATTTCAACCTGCATAAAGGCACCGCCTTTTCCCGGTTTAACAAAGTTAGTTTTCAATACAGTCCAAGGCTTTCCCTTGTATTCAATAACCCAGCCAATTCTGATTGAACCCGCTTGTTGTTTCATTCTTTTTCTCCTTAGTCATTTTATATTGTTATAGGCAAATTAATCTAAACTTTGTTTTTTAGCAACCAAAATCTTTATAATCATGCGAATTTATGATTACAAAATCAGCATCAATCCCTTCAAGATTTTGTAAACCACCCCGCAAATCAACCGCACACTGGATTAAAAATAAGTCATTATACCAAGCAATTAATTCCCGCGCCTTATCTTTTTCTTCTGATGCAAAGCGAAATGCCACGAACTGCGGCTCCGTTTCACTCACCAACATAGCCTCATGGCGACGAGAGCAAACAACTGTCCCGAGAATCTTACCCTTACCAAGCTTTTCATTAATTTTTGCAACCTGAGCTTTTATCGGGTAGTCTGATGATATATCGGCAACGATACCGTCGACACCCAGCGCCCGACAACGTTCAGCAGCATTTTCACCACCCAAAAGGATTAATCGCCCCTCGGCGGAAAAATTTTGAATATAATCTGTCGGCAATGCGGCATCCAAAAGGTAACAGCAAATAGACTCATCCCGATAAACCGTATCGGCAGGAGAATTAATGTTGAGGATAAACTGAGGCATATTCTTCTTTTCTCTTGTAAAACTGTGATTGTCGTTTATTATGTCTTGACTATAGGCAAATAATTTTAAATTAGAAAGAGAAATCTGCATGGAAGCGAAAAAAATCGACTTTTCTCACACTTCAGAGGCTCTATCAGAGCTCAGTGAAGCTTTAAGCAACTTATCCGCAGCTACTGCAGCTAAAAAAAATGAATTAAAAAATGCAGAAAAACAACAAGGTTTGCTTTTGAAAGACAGGGAAAATCGCTTAGAAATTTTAACAACTTCTTCAGAAAACATCCTGAGTAACATTGATGGTATTATCGAAAACCTCAATAAGGTATTGGAAGACGATGGCACAAGTAACGATAACAATTAATTCCCGCGAGTATGCGGTTGCCTGCGAAGATGGACAGGAAGTCAGAATTTATCAATTGGCTCGCCTTTTGGATGAAAAGGCTAAAATGATTACTCAAGGAATCGGACAAGTGAATGAAAGCTTACTGTTGGCCATGGTTGGTCTTTTGATTGCCGATGAGTTAAGCGAGCTGAAAAAAAACGGCGGTGTTCCCTCCCAATCTTTGGCAGATAATGAACTCAAAATTACCGAGGTTGACAAGGAAATTGCTTCTAAAATAAAGTTCCTCACAGAGCAAATAAATTCTGTTGCCTCACAGATAAATTTAATGTAATCTTAAGGCATAGAGGGAAGCTGCGTAGTTCGTATTTTCCGCAGATCTTCCGAGCCAACATTATTATATAGGGAATCGTCACTGAACGAATCTTGGTTTGTTTATATGATGCCCACCTGGTCAAACGCGGTTCGACAAGAATGTTTTTATACGGCTAAACGGCTCCCTCATTAAACCCCGTTGTTCTTCGGGGTTTTTAATTATCGTATAGTATAAAGGATTTCTCATTGAAAATTATCTATTGCGGCGATGTCGTCGGACGTCCGGGACGGGACGCTATTTTGAATAATATTTCAAAACTTAAAGAAGCATATCACTATGATGCCTTAATCGTTAATGTTGATAATGCTGCTCATGGTTTTGGAGCCACTCCCGGAATTTGCCGAGATTTTTTAAATAGTGGAGTTACAGCATTGGTTTCCGGAGATCATGTTTGGAACCAACGGGAAATATTACCCTTTTTGGATGAGTGCAAACAAATAGCTCGGCCTCTTAATCATCCGGACAATCTTCCCGGGCAAGGCGCGAGAGAAATCATTTTATCTAATGGAAAAAAGCTTTTAGTTGTTGAAGTTGTCGGGCGTTTGTTTATGGAAGCTGTTGATTGTCCTGTTCAGGCTATGGACAAATTGTTAAAGCTATACACGTTAGGACGTAATATTGATGCAATCTTTGTTGATTTTCATGCAGAAGCTACTGCGGAAAAAATTTCTTTCGGCCATTATTTGGATGGTAAAGTTTCTGCCGTTATCGGATCACATACCCATGTTCCAACCTCTGACACAATGATTTTACCCGGTGGTACAGCCTACCAAACCGATGCAGGAATGTGCGGCGATTATAGCGGCGTTATCGGTTTTGAAAAGGAAGAACCTGTTGCACGTCTTGCTCGCAAGTTTACAGGAAATCGTCTTGTTCCCTGTAAAGGTCAAGGGACTTTATGGGGAACCTTTATTGAAACTGATGATACCACGGGGTTGGCTGTTAAAATTGAACAAATCAAATTATAAAAACTTCAACAAAAACCGGAAAGCAATCTTTCCGGTTTTTGTTTGGTTAAACTTCTTCTGCTCTCATTTCATTGTTTTCATTCACTGAACATAAGCGTGCGGTCATGACTTCACCATCCTGATGATTTTTAGTCAGCTTGACCAATATTGCATGCTCGTTTTCCATCATAGCTGGATGAATCTGTTGGAAAATGATACAATGCCTCTGCCGATACGTATCATAGTAATACGTTCCGGTGATGATGTCTCCTTCTTTAACCATAGTTTTTGATTTTAATAATTATGTACTATAAAAATTAACACTAAAGCTAAATGTAATTAATGTACCGCACGAAATCAAGTTTTTTTATTCGCCTTTATAGATTTTGCTGAACTCAGGTATTGGCTTTCCAATCCCTTTTTCCAGCACATCCATCTTTACAAATCCGATTTCGCCATTATCAATCATAATGCGTGCCCAGACCTTATCAGGACTAATTCCGGTCAGCCGAACCGTTGTCTGCCCTGCAAGCGTTTTTAATATATCAAAATCTTCAGAAGGCCCATACATAACAGAATTATCACTCTTTAAGTGATACAGTTGTGTTATATCACTCCGGTTAACGGGAATGCTCAATATTTTGCCGACAACAACATCGTCGACACTGCTCCCGCGGTTACCAAAGTTTACTTCCTGATAATAGTCAATTTTCTTTTTGTTATGAAACAAATTCATTAAATCCCATTCGGTCACATAACTGACAGAAGAAGATAAAAGAACACTCAAAAGCAGCAAAAAAGGAACACTAAGCTGTATTAATCGCAACCACAAAAAATTCCATTTTCGCGGACGAGGTGTTTTTTGCCCTAAAAGAGTGATAAACTTTTGCAAATATCCTTTACATTCATCTTTTGCATAATTTAAAGCGATTATCGCCGAATAAGCTGCTTGCGGCTGTTTGCCGTTCTGGTAAAAAGCAACCGCATTATGGACTAACATTTTCAGATTGCCGTTGACGTCATTTACATTATCAAAATTATCTTTTAAAACCTTGATATTTTTCCATATTCCAACAGGACACCACCATCCTAAAAGCCAATTCAGAGCGGCCGTTTTAAACTCTGTCCAAACAGCTTCTGAATAAGAGCAATAGAAACGGCGACTTTTTAATTGATATTTCCACAAATATCCTCGCAGTTCCTGAATTGTCAAAAGACGTATATCCTCACTATCACTTTCGGACTTAAAAGGCTGGATATTCCCTAACTCAGGAAAATCATCTTGACTATACACACATGATAATAAATCATAAATCAGACGTTTTTCCTCATCTTGCAGAACATCATTTGCTACCGATATTTTTTGGAAAATCTCCAAAGCATTTTCAGCCTTGTTATAATCAGGGTGCCATTTCTTTGCCATATCTCGATAATTCTGTTTAATTAACGAAATGTCGGCAGTATGTTCAAGCTCCAAAACCGCATAATATCCCAAAGCATCGTGATTAGATTGAAACTCTTTTATCATATGTATAAACCATCTTTAATTCTTATTTCACCAACTTCATCTTCTTCTATTTTTATGAAATTTTCCTTAAGATTAAGTTTTATATTGCCATGGTAATCTACTGCATGTAACGTGGTTTTAAAAAGATTAATGACATGCGCACAAAAATCATCTGGAAGCATCTTTGATGTACGTACAATCAAATCAAAGCGACGTTCTGTAGCAATTGAGAAGCCATCAAACTGAAATTTTCCTAATTTAGAAAAATCTGTTTCTAAGATAAAACGAGCTTCTTTTTTGGTGAGTGATTGCTGATTTTCTTGTTCAGAATCCTGTTTTTTCTTCTTTACAGATAATTTTATTGAGCTCAATCCTTCCCCCCAAAAAGGAATTTCCACGCTTCGCCAAACAACACCTTCCCGTATATTAGAGGAAACATATTGACTTAAACGGGACATGGTTTCTTTGCCATCTACTCCTTTTGCCGTAATTTTTTCAACAAGTTCTTGTCCTAACCACTTTTTAACCTCCCCGCTGTCAGCTGCTTTTACAAAGTTTACGATATTTGACAGGAGTTTATTATCTGCTGTCGGCAACTTATTAACTAACTCTTGAACAATCTGCTTATCTGATATTATCGGCTCTAAAACTTTTAACAGCGGCGGCATTTCTTTTGATGTTTGAGGCAAGAATACTTTATCCTCAGATAAAAGAATATCCGGAAAACTTTTAGCTGTCGCCGGAAATTTTTCTACAGGCAAAATATCCGCCAACTTTGACAGAAGTTCATCAACAGGAGATTTCGGCAACGGAAATTCTTCTCCGCCTATATTTTTTATCGGTAGACTATTTTTTTCATCTATGGAGAAAGTCTGTTGTTGTTTTTTTTCAGGCAATATTTCGGTATTATCTTCTTGAAGAACTGGTTTTATCACGATATCACCGGCCTGTAATAAAAGAGGTGTTCCCGCTGGTATTTTAAGCGGTACCTCAGGCAAAACATCTCCTAACACTGTTGATAAAACAGCAATATTCCCTTCACCTTTTGTTTGCACGACTGCGGGAATATCTTTCCCTGCAAAAGATTGTAATATTGTTTGCACTTCTTTTTGCAACTGCGGAAATGAACGTTCTGTTTCAGGAAGTTGAACAAACTTATCAAAAGTCTGTTGCAATGGTTTCATAATATCATCTCCATTGAGAGGAGATTGTATTACCATCTTAATTGCCAAGGGCAATTCCAATTGCTTCGCCTCGGTGACAATCTGCTGCCTTGCTTCTGTTGGCAAAGATGTTGCCTCGACTAAATTTTCAACCGTTGATGCGATCTTCAATGGCAAAAGATTTATCCGAGGCGCTTCTCCTGTCTTATTCTCCCAAACAGGTGTTTCAGTTTTAATCTGAAAATTCTCCCCCTGCTTTATTGACGCTAAATAAGTTTCGGCTTTTGTTCCGTTGACACTGACAATCTGAACAGGTAAAGCCCCTTGCTCTGTTTTACCAACTGCTTTCGCTATAATATCGGCAACAGGCTTTTGCTCGGTTTCCATCGGAAGTTCTGTTTTTATCTGTACGGGAATTTCTCTATTTTCGACTACCAATGTTGCTTCAAATAGTGAAGACGTTGATGAAAAATTGTCTGTAAAGACTTGTAAAAGGATATTATCTCCAGATTTGATGACCAGTTGCGGCGGAATATTCTGAAGCTCCGCCTGCAGGAGTTTTTCTCCGGTCGCTGTCGCTAAACTATTGTTGACCGCTTGTATGGTCAGACTATCCATTGGCTATTAATCTCCGAGCAATAGCAATCACATCCTCAGCAGCCTCTGATGTCGGATAGCGATTGATGATGGAATTTTGATTGCGAATCGAATCTCGTACACGCGTATCTCGTCTGATTATACCTAATAACGGCGGATTTATTTTCAAGAAACTGTTACAAGCTTTAAGCAATGTATCATATGTTCTTTGCCCTTCCCGCAGAGAGTTAGCTTGATTGATAACGACGTTGATATTACTCTTGGGATATTGCATGGTCATGATTTTTATAAAAGCGTATGCATCGGTCAAAGATGTCGGTTCATCCGTGCAAACAACAATAATCTTTTCTGCCAAGCCTGACAATATTCGAACAGGTTTTTCAACTCCGGCTCCCATATCCAAAATAATCTTATCATAACCTGAAGCCAGCAAATTCAGATCTTCACCTAATATTTGCAAACGTCCGACCGGCAATGAAGCTAATCCGGCCGAACCGGAACGTCCGGCAATGACGTCAAAGCGACACTTATCGTAATGGTGAATAATTTGATTGAGGCTCATTGCACCGGAAACCACGCTTCCTAAATCATATTTAGCCATCAACCCCAATTGAATATCGACGTTTGCTAACCCCAAATCTCCGTCGAACAATAAAGTTTTTTGTCGCAAAGAGCTTAAAGCATGCGCCAATGTAATCGAAAACCATGTTTTTCCAACCCCTCCTTTGCCGGATGCAATCGCCAGCATATTTTTTCCCTTACGCTGACTGCGAGCCGTACCTCGGGGTGCTGTTGTTAATTCTTGTATTGTTTCCATTTTTTCACACTCCTATTCCGACAAAATCAAACGAGCCAAGGCTTTGCTGCTTACTGCGGCTAAACCATTAGCTATTGAGGCATTGACACCTGCGGCACAAAAAGACAGACGACAAATACCGGCGGCTGACAACACAGCCCCCAGACGTCTGGTCATATCTAAACGGGTCGGTAATAAATAGTCAGCGCCCATATCCTTAAAAATTTCGGCTGTTTCAATCGCCTCCGGCACATTACGTCCTGCATCGACAACAGCAAACTTATCCCCTCGAATACAATCAGAAAAAGCCTGAACTTTATCCGTTTCTTCCAAAACAAAGGGATTTATTCCGGCTGTATCAATCAAAATCAAATCATATGTTTCTGACAAAAGCTGTGTTTGTTTAAACAGATTTTTTGCTTCTTTTTCAAAATAAAAATCAACATCCAAAATCTTGGCAAAGGCTTGCAATTGATTATTGGCTCCGGCACGGACATTATCCGTACTGATAATAACTGTTCTCATCTTTTTGAATTTAGCCTGAGTCGCCATTTTAGCAATTGCCGTTGATTTACCACTACCGGGCATCCCCATAAATAATTTTACTTTATTATCGGAACCCAGAAGCGAATCGAATTTATATAAGCGTTCCAAACCCGCCGCTAAAATCTGCTGTTCATCTGTCAAATTTTTTTCTCGAGCAGCTTGTCTTGATGACGCTAAAATCTTTTGGGTCATATCATCAGCCACCCCATGATATTCTAAAGCTTCCCGCAGATGCCTATCATCAAAAAAGTTTTGAACATTTACCGGTTTTAAGGTTTCATCGGGCATGAAATCAAAATCAACTGTTTCATCTAAAGCTGCCGTCAAGTAAACCTTGCCGCTAATCGTCTGATTAGATAAGATAACAGCCTCACTTCCCAGTTCTTGCCGAACCATGGAAATGGCTTCATTCATATTTGCTGCTATGAAATTTTTGACCTTCATCCGCGTCTACCTCTAAATTTGCCCGACAGTTTTAATTTTGGCTTTCGGATGAATTTCATTTTGTGACATAACTACCGTCATCGGACGGAAACGCTCAATGATTGACCGAACAAACGGACGAATCCCCGGACTGGTGAGCAGAACAGCGCTTTCTCCTTTAGCGGCCAACTCTTCTAATGAATTACGAACCTTGGTAATAAAGTTCTGCAAAGCACTCGGAGCCATAGCTAACTGCCGCTCATCTCCTTCGCCGACAATTGCTTCGGCAAAAGCATGTTCCCATTCTGGCGACAAGGTTACCAAGGGGATAATTCCCAGTTCATTGGCATAAGCATTAGATAATTGCCGAGCCAGACGGGTACGTACATGTTCGGTAATCATCATCAAGCTGCGTGTTGTTGTCACAGCCTCGGACACACCTTCCAAAATAGTCGGCAAATCACGAATGGATACACGTTCTTGCAGTAAATTCTGCAAAATACGTTGCAAAGCCCCAAGACTGACTTTTGATGGAATAAGCTCTTTGATAAGTTTTTGATGCTCCTTATCCAATTCATCAAGCAGCTTTTGTGTTTCAGCATAAGATAGAAGCTCGGGCATATTATCTTTAACTAATTCGGTAATATGCGTGGTTACAACCGTCGCCGGATCAACCACCGTATACCCGCGGAACATAGCCTCTTCACGATAAGAAGGATCGACCCACATTGCTTTCAAACCAAATGTCGGTTCAAAAGTATTTTCTCCCGGTAATGTAATCGGTTCACCGCGAGGATCCATGACCAACAGCTTGGTCGGACGTAACTCACCTTTTCCGGCTTTGACCTCTTTAATATAAATATTATACTCATTAGCCTCAAGCTGCATATTATCTTGAATACGGATTGAGGGCATAACGAATCCTAATTCTGAAGCCAAAGCTCGACGCAGAGCTTTAATCTGGTCTGTCAGCTTGCGATTGGCTTCTTCATTAATCAACGGCAATAAACCATACCCGATTTCCAAGCGAATTAAGTCCACTCGTAAAGCATTTGCAATCGGTTCATCAGCGGCTTTGGCCAATTTACCTTGCTTTTGCTCTTGCTCTAGAATTTCTTTAGCCTTGGCCATTTGTTCTTTTTGGCGCATATTCAAGTAATAAGCCGTTGCTCCTGTTAAGCTGGCTAGTAACACAAAAGGAATAAACGGCGTACCGGGAAGCATTCCCAAAGCTAATGCTAAGAAAGAGCTCATTCCCAATGCTTTAGGATAATTTGCCAACTGCTCAAACAAGACTTTATCTGTCGAATCTGTCATACCGGCTTTAGAGACCAAAATACCGGCAGCAACAGACACAATCAATGCAGGAACTTGTGAAACCAAACCATCACCAACCGTCAAGCGAACATACGTTGATCCGGCATCGCTAAAGCTCATGTTGTTTTGTACCATACCGATAATAATACCGGCAATGATATTGATAAACACAATCAGCAAACCGGCAATCGCATCACCGCGGACAAACTTAGAAGCACCATCCATTGCTCCGTAAAAAGAGCTTTCTTTGGATAGATCTTCACGGCGTTTGCGTGCTTCATCTTCATTAATCAACCCTGAAGACAAATCCGCGTCAATCGCCATTTGTTTTCCCGGCATAGCATCCAAAGCAAAGCGAGCGGCAACTTCAGCAATACGACCGGAACCCTTGGTAATAACCACAAAGTTCACCAATACCAAAATGGCAAATACGATAACACCGATGACAAAATTGTTCCCCATGATAAATCCGCCGAAAGCCTTGATGACTTCACCGGCGGCGTCAGGTCCCATATATCCTCGCGCCAAAATCAGACGTGT
>CAYLIN010000036.1:0-11437 GCA_964383725.1 uncultured Azospirillaceae bacterium
TTGTTGACGATATTCTGCAAACCAAAACCGATACCAACTGACAAAGCACCGGCAAACAATGCAACGTTTGTCAGATCACCGCCCATAATTGAAAAAGCCAAAAGTACAGCGATAATATAACCGACAAAACCAAAACCGGCGGATAAGGAATGTTTAACACCTTCATCAATATCCATGCGAGCCAAAACATTATCTTGCAAACGGCGACGCATCGCTTTAACCAAGCCTAAAACAACGAAGAAAGAGATAAGTCCCAAAACGAAGGAAATCAGCGAAACCTTAACCCCTCCTACCGTAAAGCCGGTTAACAGGCTATAAAGAACACTATTCAACGTGTCCGTTGGAACACCCCATAATGCCAACAATGCAAACAGACCACATAAAATAAACAAAGGATCAAGAATCAGATTTGACCAAAAATCAATCTTGGCAATAACGCGACGACGCATGCGGAATGTTTTCACCCAAAAACGCAGCAATAATAAGCGATGCAACATTTCATACAAGCTTTTGCGTATTCCCGTCAAAACCGCAACAATCAAAACTGACAAAATAAAGCGGTTTAAGATAAAAGATGACAAATAAGGATATCCGAAAATCGAGAGCAAGAAAGCTGACAAGGCAAACAATGAAATAAAGAATGTCATACGGAAAGCAAAATTGTCATCATCCTCGCAATTATCATCTTCTGCATTATCATATTCTTCTGAAAAATCACCATCTTCCCAAAAAACGCGTTTAGTGATTAAGATAATGCAAAATGCTTTAACCGCTGAAGCAATCGCAATCAGGAATGTCAAAAGTTCTATCGGATAGTTACCAACAGTCACGATGTGAACCAAAAACGCCATAATTCCAACAGTAGTCACGCTGAAATATAAAGCTGATGTCAATCGTTTTGCCTTAGCATTATCAACATTCACCAAACGCCATTTTTCATTATACGGCGCAAAAGTCACACGGGACAATGCTCTGGCCATAATAACCAACAAAGCATAGAACAAAAAGCTCCGTAACACGACACCCAAAAATCCGACAGTCAAAATTTTTGAGGTTTGCATCCATGCCAAGATTGTTCCTATAATAAATGAGGGAATAACCCCATAGGCAACCGCCACAATAAAGGCTGCAAAGATTTTTCGCCCATAACGAGGATATTCGATATCCTTACGATACCCAAAACGACGTATCAAAATCATACGCAGCCAATATCCCAGCCAAGACATCACTAAAATAATCAACATGACAGGAAGCAGTTTTGCTTTAACAATGTCCGCTTCTGCCGGTGTCAGATTTTTATACCAATCTATCGGAGATTTGATAACATCATAAAACAACAAAGCAAACTGACTGGTTGCTTTTATAAACTCACTCGGATTAACCAACGGCGTAACGCGAATCAATAAATTATCCAACAATTCACGGTGGCGCTGATTAAAGACTGCCATATCAAGTTCATCTAATTTGGCCATCAGAATATCAATTTCAGCTACACGGGCTTTTTCCGTAGCCAGTTCATTTGAGAATTCTTTTCTTTTTTGAGCAATTAGAGAGACTTCTTTTCCATCGGCAGGAACTTCGCCTAAAGCTTCAATACGTTTTTCAATAAACTTCAAACTGTTTTCGATATTTTTTTTGCTATCCGCTAATTGTGTTCTTTTTTCGCTGATATATTTGACCACATCGCTCAATTCTTCTGATGAGGATTTACCCGAACGAACAGACTTTTCCATAGATGTCAATTCTTTGTTAATCTCGGTATAGTTCAAATCTTCTCCGAGACTGGTAACGTTTTTATCAACGGCACCGGCAGAAAACGACCAAAAGAGTGCTAAAATAATTGCTAATGTGGTCAATATTTTTTTCATATTTCTAACAACTCCCAAGATTTATGCGCTTAACAATTTGGCGACAGACAGAGCATTTTTTGCCACGCCGGCACGCAGGTTATCAGCTACACACCAAAAACTGATACCGTTTTCAACGGATGTATCCTGACGCAAGCGACTGATGTAAATGTTATTTTCTCCCTGAACGTCATTAATTGTCACATAGCCACCGTCAACATGCTTATCAAAAACAACAACTCCCTGAACTTTTTTCATCAAAGAGCGAGCTTCTTCCACATCGATTTCATCACTAAACTCAACATTCACATATTGTCCGCAGCCGATGAATGCCGGAACAACCGCACAATTGGCATGAACTTTTACTTGGGATCCTAAAATTTGTTTGGTTTCGGCATTAAAAGCCCATTCGTTTTGTGTTTCATCACCAATAAACTCACCAACTTGAGGAATAACGTTAAATGCAATTTGTTTATGGAAAACTTGTTGGTCATCAACCAAGGTGTCATTCATAAAAATCTTGCGCGTCTGATTAAACAGCTCGTCCATCCCCTCTTTGCCATAAACAGATGTTGAGGTATAATCAGAAACAACAATACGAGAAATAACATGCTGTTCATTTATTAATTTTAACGGCAAGAGCATTTGTGTCACACCGGCAGACGGAACAGCAGCCAAACCACGTTTTGCCTGAGCCAATTTATCGTCATTCATACCGGCAATAATCATCGGAACATCAGGTTCTCCGAAGAAAGCACCGGAACAATCAACAACTTTGACGTCTTTTTCCAAAGCCTGCGGAATATATTTTTTGCAAACTTCGGCAGATGCTGCAAAAACAGCTGTATCAACCGTTGAAAAATCGAATCTGTCCAGCCCCAAGACATCCAGTTCATCGTCTTCGCCATAAGAAACCATATTTCCGGCGGCTGACTTTGCCTCCAAAGCAAAGACTGAGCGGCGGTCAAAACCTTCTTCCGCTAAATAAGCTAAAACTTCACGTCCTATGTTTTCAGAAACGCCGATAACTGCAACTTTTTTCATTTTATTCCTCATTTAAAAATCATATTTTCCTTGAATATACCCAAAATTTTTTCAAATTTACAGCATTTATAAAAAAAATCCCCACATAAAGTGGGGAGATTTTTTAAGCCTTAATTTCAGCAATCAAATCTGCCAAGGATAATCTTTTCTGCTCACCAGTTTCCATATTCTTCAAGGTAAAATCTCCTTGAGCAACTTCATCTTCGCCGATAATCACCAAATATGGTACTTTGATTTTGTTTGCATATTCCATTTTCTTTTTGAATTTGCAGTCACGGAACATCACATCTGCGGCAATGCCATTTTGACGCAGATTACCGGCCAACTTAACCGCTGCGTTTTGATATTCGGGATTTTGCATCACAATCAAAGCCTTATTCGGGGTCGGACCGCCGATTTTCAGCAATCCTTTGCCGCGCAATTGGTCAAACAAACGAGTTAAGCCGATAGAAATGCCGACACCGGGGAATTTCTTGTCCATAAACACACTGGACAAATTATCATAACGACCGCCGGAACAAACACTGCCAAACTCAGGATAATCATCAAAGAAAGTTTCATAAACCGTGCCGGTATAATAATCCAAACCACGGGTGATGCTCAAATCAATCTGAACATTGCTTTCCGGCATTCCCAAATTAGCGGCTTGAGCCAAAACAGTTTTTAATTCATCCAAACCGGTGACAAAGTTTTCATCGGTCACGCACAGAGCTTCCAACTGTTTGATAATTTCGGCATTATCACCTTTGATTTTGATAAACTCAAGCAAGCGACGGTTACTCTCCTCCGGCAGCCCCAAATCTTTTAACTCACCCAAGAACGCTTCTTCAGGGATTTTTTTGATTTTATCAACCAGACGCAACACATCAACCGTTTTATCCTGAATCCCCAAGTGCGTCAGGAAGCCCGATAACAACTTGCGATTATTCAGATAAATTTTGAACGGAGGCAAGTCCAACTTATTAAAAATGGTATAAATAACTGCTAAAACCTCGGCATCATAAACGATATTCAATTCATCACGGTCAATGACGTCGATATCGCATTGATAAAACTCACGAAAACGCCCCTTTTGCGGACGCTCGCCACGATAAACCTTGCCGATTTGATAACGTTTGAACGGAAAAGTCAAATCGTTGTTATATAAGGCGACATACTTGGCCAGAGGCACCGTCAAATCAAAACGCATTGCCAAATCGGTATCGCCTTTTTTGAACTCGTAAATTTGTTTTTCGGTATCTCCGCCGGACTTGGACAACAGAACCTCTGCAAGTTCAAGCACCGGCGTATCCAAAGGGGCAAACCCAAACAGCTCGTAAGTATGTCGGATTACGGCTTTCATCTGCTCCATAACAATTTGTTCCTGTGGCAAAAGTTCCATAAATCCTTGTAAAGTTCTTGCTGTCATTTTTTCCTCTTTGGTTACAATTTCATAAGGTCTTTATTATTAAAAGGAAATCACCCACTTGTCAATGGAAATGGCTTGTTGTTGTCATGATAAGAAACTTTATTTCTTATTCATAAAAATTTTCTATTTGACAATTTAAACGTTTCATCATAACCTGACTACGCATTGGTTGATTACCAATGTGAGGTTTGATACCCTCTATTAAGAGTTATCTGGAAAACCAGATGTAAAAAACTACCTTTTGGTCGTGAGACTGGAAGGTAGTCAATAAGGTATATGCATATACCAAATACACTACACTATTCTCTTAAATAGGTATCAACTTCCAGTCGCCTCTCATCAAGGCGATTAACTTTATGTACTAAAACTAAAGAAAGGAAGTTACTAATGAATAGAACTTTATTATTGGCAGGTATTGCAACAACTTTGTTGGCTGCTAATGCCAATGCTACTGAATTTAATCCCTATGTTTCTGCTAAAGCTGCTTTCGTTAAAATGGAAAACAAAGCTGCTGTAAATTCTGATTATACTTCATCTGGTGTAACACACCATTTAAACACCTTTGCCAATGAAAAACACAAAGATGATGTTTGGGGATTGCGTTTTGCAGCCGGTGCGGCAACGCCTGTTAAATATGGTCAGGTTAGAGGTGAATTAGAATTGGGTTGGAATGATGATGCCAAAGATTCTAATGATTTTGTCTTCAACGTTAAAAAAGACAACGGTAATAAATTTTCGACTGAACTTTCTGTTTATTCGACAATGTTGAATGTTTATTATGACATTGATACAGGCACTAAATTTACTCCTTATGTCGGCGGCGGTATCGGTTATGCTCACCTGAAAAACAAAAGCAAAGTTACCGGTGTAGATAATCAAAGCAGCAGCGAAAGCGAAAATAACTTCGCTTGGAACTTGGGAGCCGGTGTTTCTTATGCCGTAAATGATAAAGTATCTATTGATGCCGGTTACAGATATACTGACTACGGTAATATTAAAGAATCTCTATCAAGAAATGTTAAAGGTTTGCAGGAACCTGTAAATGTTAACGGTAAATATGATGTTACTTCACATGAGTTTTTGCTCGGTGCAAGATACAGCTTCTAATTACTAAAACAAGTAAGCGTTTTTTTCATGAAAGAAAGGTCGGATAAAAATATCCGACCTTTCACTAATAAAAAACCGGATTGTAAAATCCGGTTTTTTTTAGTTTTTTGAAAACGATTAGTTGTTGTTTTCTTCACGAGCTAATGGCTTGTTGTAATGATGAGTATTTTATAAAAATACCTTGCATTTTACTATCATTTATCTTTATAATTGTTTTGTCAGATTGATGGTCTGATTTAGGTGTGAGAACCTAATGAACCACTAGCGTCTATGCGAAAGACGATATTTTCGCCTACCGGTTTTTGACTGGAAGGCGATAAAATACGCTTTTAAAGTCAATATATCGCACAATAACTAGTGGTATTGTTCTCAACTTCCAGTCGCCTCTCATCAAGGCGGCTAGTTAGTTATTGCGAGGTATATAATGAAATGTAAAAAAATTTTATCAGCCCTAGCAGTTGTAACAATACCTTTTGTATCTTCATGTTCAACAACCAATTATAGTTTACATGAAGAGCAAATGACTGTAGCTAAGGCTCAAACAGAAATTAAAATAGGCATGCCATCTTCGGCTGTTATTGAAGCCCTTGGTGCACCTAATATGGTTACGACAGATACAGAACGTCGAGAAACATGGGTATATGATAGAGTTTCTACCAATATCAATTCTTCATCATCAAGTAACGGTGTTTGGTTATTGTTGTTTGCAGCTAATGGAAAAGATAGACAAACATCTTCAAACCAGAGGACTCTAACTATTATTGTCAAATTTGATAAGAATAGCTTAGTTAGAGATTTTGCTTATAGAACATCGACATTCTAAGGACTAACAAATGAAAAAAATATTTACGCTGCTTTTTTTAGTACCGTTAATGGTTTCTGGATGTGCTTCTTATGATCATTATTATAAGTTAGATGATCAATATTTAGCTCGAAGACAATTAGAAACAAGACGTTATGAAACTCAAGATGAAGAATCATTATTAATTGCTTCTGCTCAAGTTTTGCAGGATTTAGGTTTTACCTTAGATGAAAGCGAAACAAAATTGGGATTAATTACCGCCAACAAAGATAGAGAAGCTGGTTCTGCAGGACAAAAGGTTGGAATGATACTGCTTGCGGCATTTGCAGGAACTCAACCTGTTTATGATGTTAGTCAAAAGATTTATGTGACGTTAGTTTCTACAAAAGCCCATATGAATAACGGTTATAACGTCAGAATAGAATTTGCTCGCGTGATTTGGAATAACATGAATCAAGCACGAATTGAAAAAATTCAAGATGAAGAAATTTACAAAGATTTCTTTGATAAATTAAGTCAATCTGTTTTCTTGACAGCTAATAATATATAGGAGTGAAAATGAAGAAAATTTTATTATTTATAATTGTTGTATTGAGTTTAACAGGCTGTGCATCAACACATAACGATGTCTTGGGAACATCGCAATCCCAAGTACAAATGAGAAACTATCAGTCACGTTCTTTTGATACAAACGATAAGGCATTGGTTTTACGAGCTGTCGTATCAACAATGCAAGATTTAGGTTTTATTATCGATAGAGCTGATGAAAAATTAGGAACAATTAGTGGCACATCTTATACCCATGCTTCAAAAATGACTGTTTCTATTAGAGCTATTAATAATAAACAAATCATTGTAAGAGCAAATGCTCAAGTCGGTTTACAAGCTCTTGAAGAGCCTATTGCATACCAGAATTTCTTTAATGCTTTAGGGCAATCTCTTTTTCTTGAAGCTCATGAAGTTGAATAACTAATAAAAAAAACCGGATTGTAAAATCCGGTTTTTTTTCATTCGATCTTGAATTATTTTTCAGATGCAGCTTCTTCGCGAGCTTTTGCAGCTGCTGTCAAGTCGTCGGCAATACGAGCTGAACGACCACGCAGAGCGCGCAAGAAGTACAATTTCGCACGGCGGATTTTACCGATACGAGAAACTTCGATTTTAGCTACGTTCGGAGAATACAACGGGAATACACGTTCTACACCTTCACCGAAAGAAATCTTTCTAACTGTGAAAGAAGAATTCAAACCGTCGTTTTTGCGAGCAATGCAAACGCCTTCATAAACCTGAATACGTTCACGTTCACCTTCTTTAACCTTTGTATGAACTTTCAAAGTATCACCTGGTTTGAAGTTAGGAACGTTTTTGCCTTCGGTAAGCTTTTGAATTTGCTCTTTTTCAATATTTTCAATAATGTTCATCAGTTTTACCCTTTACAAATTATTTGCTTTAATGTTTACACCTAACCCTGCTTAAAATCAAGATATTTCTTCCATAAGTCAGGGCGGTTTGCTTGTGTTACTTCTTCGGACTTGCGCAAACGCCAGTCTGCAATTTTTTTGTGATGTCCGCTCATCAAAACATCGGGAACAATTCTTCCTTCCCACTCCGCCGGGCGGGTGTATTGCGGATGTTCCAACAGATAGTTTTCAAAGCTTTCATGCTCTATCGATTCAGCGTTTCCCAACACGCCGGGAAGCAGTCTGACAACTGCGTCCAACATAATCTGGGCTGCCTGTTCACCACCGGTGAGGATATAATCTCCAATGCAGATATCTTCGGCTTCATAGGCTTCTAAAACCCGCTCATCTATCCCTTCAAACCTGCTACAAATAACAGACAATTCGCTTCCCTTTGCCAGCTCTTTAACGAGCTCCTGAGTCAGGGGTTTACCGCGAGGGCTCATGTTGATTAAACGTCCGAGAGGTTTGTTCGCCTTTAAGGCTGCTCCCAAAACATCCGCCCTCATAACCATTCCGGCACCACCGCCGCAAGGTGTATCGTCAACAGACGCATGCTTGTCAAAAGCATAGTCCCTGATATTGACGGCTTCCAGCGACCAACGACCTTCGTTTAAGGCGCGACCGGTTAAAGAATGTCCCAAAAATCCGGGAAAAAGCTCCGGAAATATGGTAAAAACCTTAACCTTCAACATCTTCCCCCTGCCCCTCATCTTCAGCGGCAAAGTGAATCTCACTTACAATAATAAAACCATCTTTAATATTGATGACCGGAACATATTGTTTGGTAAAAGGCAACATTTCCAACGCGCCGCTCTTGTGCATTTTGATTTCGATTAAGTCACCGGCGCCAAAATTGTAGAGTGCGTTGACTTGTGCGATAACCTCTCCGGAAGTTTCATCTTTCACATCAAGCCCAATCAGGTCGGTGTGATAAAATTCTTCTTCCTCTAACTGCGGTAAAAGGTCTCGGTTGACATAAAAGCCTGTACCGACCAATGTTTCCGCTGTATTACGATCATCGCAGCCTTTGATTTTTACGCGCAATAAGTCCTTTGAATGTCCGACAACTTTGATTGTGAACTTTTGTGAACCGGCTTCGTTTTCAACTTCGCCATAGCGGTCAATATCACGGTCAATCTCGGTAAAGCTTTTGACTTTTACCTCGCCCCTGATTCCGTGTACTCCGACTATAGCGCCTAAGCAAACCCGATTGTTTTGTTCCATCAAAGAAGTCCTTTTCTGAAGTAACTATAAAACCTTATTCGGCAGAAGCTTCTTCAGCCGGAGCAGCGGCAGCTTCAGCAGCAGCTCTTGCTTTTTCTTCTTTTTCTTTCATTCTTTCCTGAGCCTTAGCTTTCGGAGCAGATTTTACTGGTTGGTTACGCAAAGCCGGTTTTGCAACCAAGCCCAAGTTAGCCAACATTTTTTCCAATCTTTCTGTCGGTTCAGCACCTTGAGACAACCAATATTTTACTCTTTCTTCATTGATTGTGAATCTTTCGGCGTGACCTTGCGGCAACATCGGATTGTAAGAACCCAATCTTTCAATGAAACGGCCGTCACGAGGAGCGCGCTGATCAGCAGCAACTACTTTGTAAAACGGACGTTTTTTAGAACCACCACGAGACAGTCTGATACGTACTGACATTTATTTTCCTTTCTTTAGTTTAACATTCAAGCTCCCGCTTAAAACGGAAACTTACCTCCTTTTCCTCCCAGCATGTTGCCAAACGGGGAGTTTTTTAACAGTGCGGAACCGAGCATGCCTTTCATGCCGCCCATTCCGCTCATTCTTTTCATCATTGTCGACATCTGCTCGTAAGATTTCAGCAGCTTGTTGACTTCATGAACTTCAACGCCTGAACCCGCAGCAATGCGCTTTTTGCGGGAGGCTTTAATAATATCGGGGTTTCTTCTTTCACTTTTGGTCATGGAAAGAATAATCGCCTCTTGTTTTTTAATCAGATTATCGCCTATGCCGGCTTGTTCAATCTGATTTTTGAATTTAGACAGCCCAGGGAGCATTCCGATAATGTTTCCCAGAGAGCCTAACTTCTGAACTTGTCTTAACTGCGCCAACATATCATCAAGGTCAAACTTGCCCTTCATCATCTTGGCTGCCATTTTTTCGGCCTCTTGACGGTCAACGTTTTCAATGGCCTTTTCAACCAAAGACACAACATCGCCCTGTCTCAAAATCCGACCGGCTAGACGGTCAGGATGAAATTCTTCAATCCCGTCCAGTTTTTCACCGGTTCCTAAAAATTTAATCGGCACGCCGGCAATCATCTTCATAGACAATGCGGCACCGGCACGAGCAGAACCGTCAATTCTGGTCAAAACCAAACCTGTTACACCAACCTGCTCTTTGAATTCTTTGGCAACAACGCAGGCATCTTGTCCAATCATGGCATCAGCCACTAACAAAACTTCAGTCGGATTGGCGATTTTTTTAACCTCAACCACCTCATCCATCAATTCCTGATCGATGTGCAAACGGCCGGCCGAATCGAGAATAACGACATCAAAGCCTTCTTTTTTAGCTGTTTCCAACGCTCTTTTTGTTGTCGCAGCAGGTTTTTCTCCGGCAATTATCGGTAAGCTGGCAACGTTAATCTGTTTTGCCAATTGCGCCAATTGTTCCTGAGCTGCCGGACGATAAATATCCAAAGAAACCAGCAAAACTTTCTTTTTATTTTTTTCACTTAAGCGCTTGGCAATTTTAGCAGAGGTTGTTGTTTTACCGGAGCCTTGCAATCCAACCATCAAGACAGCTACCGGTGCCGGCGCATTCAAATTCAGTTCAACTGCTTCATTCCCATGAACTTTAACCAGTTCATCATGGACGATTTTAACAACCATTTGTCCCGGCTGAATAGAGCGGACGACTTTTTCGCCCAGCGCCTGTTCCTTAACATGCGCGATAAAATCTTTAACCACAGGCAGAGCGACATCGGCTTCCAACAAAGCCAGACGAATTTCACGCATAGCTGTATTGATGTCATCTTCACTCAACACACCGCGAGATGTCATCTTATTAAAAACAGCCGTTAATTTATCGCCCAATGCTTCAAACATTAAAACATAAACCTTTTATTTAAACCTCTAACGCGCCAGTGTGCGAACCCTCGCTGACTGGCGGCACTCCTTGGAGTGTATAAATTTTTCGCGCTTTTAATATGAAAAATTTACGTTATATGGCGGTTTTATATAAGAAAAAACACAGAGAGTCAAGCAAAATAATCGGTAGTTTTTTCTTCTCCTCTTAAAAACACATTAAAAACGCTTACATATAAGAAAAATCTTATCATAAAAAGGAAAAAACAGATGAAAGTTGTGATTATCGGAGGCGGAACAGCAGGAATTACGGCTGCCGTTCATTTGCGGAGATTGGATGAACATGCGGAAATTGTTGTTTTGGAAAAAAGTGATGAATTTGCCGTTGCCACATGTGGTCTGCCTTTTCTTTTGAGCGGCATTGTCAAAGACCCCGAGCAACTGCGCGGTGCAACTATTGAACAAATGAAAGAAATTTTCCGCATAGATGTGCGCCTTAAACATGAAGTTGTTAATATTGATAAAGAAAAACATCTTCTTACATTAGACGGACGCCCTTCCGAAAGCTATGATAAACTATTGCTGGCAACAGGTGCTATGCAATTACGTCCTGATATTGCCGGTATTCTCGGGGACAATATTTTTACATTACGCGATTTGAATTCTGTTCAAAAAATGAAAGACTATTATATCGGCACAGGAGCGAAGC
>CAYLIN010000037.1:0-11363 GCA_964383725.1 uncultured Azospirillaceae bacterium
CGGACTTTCCTCACCAAAGGCGAACTTTGGCGCAGCTGCCCGACTGCCTTATGCGGGTTAGAATAGCATGTCACCCGATGATTGCAAGCGCTTTATTCGCTTTCCGCAACAAAAAAAGCCGCTACCCAACGGGTAGCGGACTTTCTTTCGTGAGTTAACCATCAGACTCTTGGCGGATTGAAGGGAGCGACAGCCACAGAGACCGGCTCTCCAACAGGGGTAGGATAATATTCCTCCTGTCCCGCTTTGAAATAGCCGAGAACGACGTACGAAGACAAGCGTCCGTCATTTCCCCACCAGACGATGTAGTTACAACCGTAGACATCGTCAGGGTTGGTGATGTTAATCATCGGGGTCGTCAGAAATTCCAAACCACCCCAAAGGACACCGAAAACATTAACATCGCTGTAAACCCAGTAGCTTACAGCATTGCTCTTGGGCACATAAACGTCATAGTCGAATTCCGAGTGCGAAAATTCGTACTTCTCAGCCAGAACAGCCTTCGGAATGGCGTAGAACTCATTCTTCACGACATTCTGAGCGGCAACCTTCGTCTCATCAAGTTCGACTTCATGTTCGGTGTAGCCATCGATGACCGTCTTAATGGTTTCGCCGGGAAGAATGTTCTTCCAGACACGGATAGGTTCCTGCTTGCGCGCAGTGTAAACACCATGCTTTCTGAGCATCTTCTTTCCATGCTCCGCGTAGTCGACGAAAAGATATTCAACACCGATTTCGTTGATGAGCACTTTGGGCATAGGAACCCGCTTTCCATTAACAACTGCCACAGCCTTACCATTGATGACTGTGATATAGTTTTCGTTGCAGGTTTCTGCCTCGCCGGCATTGATGCGACGGAAGATGACTCCCTCACGTGTTCTGAATACTTTATTCAGTTCCATAATATGATAAAAAAATACAGGGCTGGGATTTGTCCTTTTCGGTATAGCCCTTTATCTACCGAGAGGAAACATTTAATTAATATCAGTTTAAATATACCATATTTTTAGCTTTCACACAAGAAAATGCGACATAAAAAAACATCTGAAAATTATCCCCATTTTTTTATTTTTTTCTTTCTCAAGCTCAGAGCCTGTTTGATGCGAATCGCCGAAATATTTGCAAGAACAAAAATAGAACGGTTAATATTTTACTAAAATTTCCCATTGATTCCCATAAATTCCCATGCTATACCATATATAACAAAGAAAATCGAAAAGGATTCCAAAATTGCGCAAAACATTTTTGTTTATGGATACCATTCTGAACAAGGTCGACGCCAAAGGGCGCGTCTCCCTACCTTCAGACTACCGCGCAATTGTTAAAGAAACCAACAGCGAGATTGTTTGCTACCGCAGTCTGAGTGCGCCGTGCATTGAGGGATGTCTTGAAGATTTACTGGATAAGCTGGCCAGCGATATGGAAAATTCACTCGACTTTTTCTCTCAAGAACAAGATGATTTAACCAATCTGATTTTCGGTGATGCCAAACGTTATCCTTTTGATTCAACCGGACGCATTATGTTATCTGAAAAACTGCTCAAACATGCTGGTATCACAACCAGTGCCGTTTTTGTCGGCAAAGGTCGTAAATTTCAAATTTGGAACCCGCAAAATTGGGAAAAAGAAGAAGCTCGCATTCGCGCCGAAGTTCTTAAAAACCGACCGTCTCTCAAAGCCAAACCGGAGGGCAACTGATGAATCCGAATTATCAGAAACATTTTCCGGTTATGCTGCCCGAAGTTTTGCAATATCTGACTCCGGTTGACGGTGGTGTGTATGTTGATGCAACTTTTGGCAATGGCGGTTATTCCGAGGCTATTTTACAAAAAGCAAACTGCAAAGTTATCGCTCTGGACAGAGATCCATCTGTTTTGCCTCGGGTGGAAGAAATGAAAAGTCTTTATGGCAGTCGTTTTGACTTTAGAGCCGGACAATTTGGTGATTTTAGCGATTTGGTTTCTGAAGAATTGGATGGAGCTGTTTTTGATATTGGTGTTTCTTCCATGCAATTGGATCAAGCTGAAAGAGGCTTTTCCTTTAGCAAAGATGCACCACTGGATATGAGAATGTCACAAAGCGGAACAACAGCCGCCGACTTGGTTAACTCTCTAAAAGAAGAAGACCTTGCCAACCTGATTTACAAATATGGTGAAGAACGTAAATCTCGTGCGATTGCTCGCCGAATTGTCGAAGCTCGCAAGGTTACTCCTATCACCACAACCAAAGAATTGGCTGAAATTATTTATACGGTGATTCACAAGACACCAAACACTATTGATCCGGCAACACGCACATTTCAGGCTTTACGTATTGCCGTCAATAACGAGCTTGGCGAACTGGAAAACGGTTTGGCCGGAGCATCACAACGATTGAAAAGCGGCGGCCGTCTTGTTGTCGTTGATTTTCATTCTTTGGAAGACCGTATTGTCAAAACATTTTTTAAAGAAAACGCAGGTAAATCAGCGCATCGTTCACGCTATTTGCCTGATTTAACCTCAACCGACGGCACACTTTTCAGCGAATGCTCAAAAGCGATTATGCCTTCTCAGAATGAGATTGACACAAATAATCGCTCGCGTTCCGCAAAACTGAGGTATGCCGTCAAACGATAACTCGAAGTCTAGAAAGGGTTCGACTATGAATAGTACAAGAATTGCAACAGTGGCTTTATGGATTGCTCTGCCGTGTCTTATCGGCTTTAGCTCTCTGGTTATGAAAAACAAAGTACAAGAGCTGGAAAATGAGCTCAACTCCATCAATCAAAATATTCAGACCGACATCAAAACCATTCACGTTTTAAAAGCTGAATGGAGTCACCTCAACACCCCTTCTCGTCTGCGTCGCTTGGCGGCTAAACATATTTTTTTAAATCCGGTCAAGGCTGAACAAATTATTAACTATTCTGCGTTACCATTCGATTATGAAAAAGGCGAATCGAGAAGGATTGCCGCCAGAAGAAATATATCAGATCATGCTGCGCAAAATAAGGAACTCAAAAGACTTACCAGTGCCAGCCGTTAATCTGAATATTAAGGCAGAAGCGTAGAATGGCTAAGTATTTTAATAAACGCAGCAAGGAAGATTTTTATCTTCCCGGCGAAGAAATTAAAATTGATAAAAACATTGCTTTCAAGAGATATTCTTGCGAGAAAGATCCTTTGTCTATGTGTAAAAAACGCCTGATGCTGGCTGTTGTCGGTTTTATGGCTGTTTACATGGGAATTGCCGCCCGATTATTTAGTGTTTGTATTCTTCCCAATCTTAAAAACCAGCAAGAACAGGTTAATGAACGCACGCGTCTGTATGCTCACAATCCTATCCGACGCGCAGATATTTTGGATAGAAACGGAACAATTGTTGCAACATCTTTACCAACAGTCAATCTTTATGCTAATCCTCGCAAAATTTTAGATGCCAAAATTGCTTCAGAAAAACTTGTAAAAACATTGCCTGATTTAAAATTTAATGATGTTTATAAAAAACTGTCCGGACGCGGAAAATTTGTTTATCTTAAGCGCAATCTGACACCAGCACAACAATTTAACATCAACGCACTTGGACTTCCGGGATTGGAATTTGAAACGGTTGAAAAACGTGTTTATCCTCACAAAAACTTATTTGCTCATATCATTGGGGTTACAAACATTGATAATGAAGGTATTTCCGGAATAGAAAAAGAACTAGATGAACGCCTGACACAATCAGATATTCCGCTAACACTCTCAATTGATGTCGGGGTTCAGGACACAATCCGTGAAAAACTTATGGCTGCCATTGATAAATTTCATGCAAATGCCGGAACTGCCGTTTTAATGGATGTTCAAACCAGTGAAATTGTTGCCATGGTATCCCTTCCGGATTTTGATCCAAACACCAACAAGGTTAAAAATGAACAAGCGTTGTTCAATATGGCCACAAAAGGTGTTTATGAACCCGGTTCTGTCCTGAAAATCTTTAATACCGCCATGTCACTGGAAAGCGGAAAGATTAAAGTTTCTGATAAATTTGATGCAACACAGCCTTTGAAATTAAAATATAATACCATTAAAGATTATCGTGGTGAAAATCGTTGGTTGTCCGTGCCTGAAATTTTGGTCTATTCATCAAACATCGGGTCAGCGCGCATGGCTCTCAAAGTCGGTGGAAACGAACAACGTAATTTCTTGGAAAAAATCGGTTTTTTTGAAGAACTTCCTATTGAAGTCGCAGAAAGAGGCAAACCTCTTGTTCCTAAGAAATGGGGGGAAGGAACAATCGCAACCGTTGCTTATGGTTATGGAATGGCGGTTTCCCCTCTGCATGTTATTACCGCATATTCTTCGGTTATTAACGGCGGGATTTATCATAAACCGACACTCATCAAAAAGAACAATAAAAATAATGACGGACACCGCGTTATTTCGTTCAACACCTCAAAAGCCATGCGTAAGCTGATGCGTTTGGTGGTAACGGACGGATCCGGCAAACGCGCCAATATTCCCGGTTATGAAGTTGCAGGAAAAACAGGAACAGCGAACAAACTTTCTGCTCAAGGGAAATATGTTGATAAAAAAGTACGTACAACATTTGTTTCCGCTTTTCCAATCTCCAACCCCAAATACAGCCTGTTGGTTATGCTGGATGAACCCAAACCGATTAAAGAAACTTGGGGATTTGTTACTTCCGGTTGGAATACTGTACCGACGGCGGCGACAATTATTGAAGCTATTGCCCCGCAACTTAATATCAAGGCCAATTATGACCTTGATGAACTTCGCCGCAATCGTATTATTGAAGCTTCTTATACAGAAAAAGTTAAGCGTTAAAATAAGGATAAGATGCTTTGGGCGGCTTCTGAAGCTAAACTCAGGGAATTAACACCCAATTGTTGACGCGTTTGCAAGGCTAACATCTTCGCTGATTCTTCATTCATATCCGCCAATGTTAAATTATCCGCGCCTTCCGTTAAAACGTTAATCATTGTCGTTGTAAAATCTTTTCGGTTTTCAACTATCGTATAGTAGTTGCCCATTTCGCTCGATAAATCTCGCAGCGTGTTGATTGCTCGACCTAAGGCTTCTATGGTCACATTTACATCTTCCAATGTCTGCCAATCAACCGCATCCAGACCTATCCGGCCGGATGATATATCATGCCCGTGCACATTTAACGCACTGCTGCTGTCTTCGTTAAAAACGACACTTAATGCATTGCCCTTTAACAAGTTAATCCCTTTATATGAGCTGTCGCCGATTAACATATTATATTGCTCTAACAACTCATTAAACTGAGCGGAATATTGTTTAGGAACATACGGGGTAACTGTGGGCGTTTCGGCTTCAGAAGGAGCGGGCAGAATCGGAGGGAGTTCAACGACATTAACCGTTCCGTTTCCATCGTAATTATTAATTCTTACCCCATCGACACTATCAATGTTTAATACGCTATTTTTCTTATCCCAGCTCTCAATATAAATATCACTGATTCCAGATGCATTAATAGAAACAGATGAAAGCTCTAAATCCCCGGCCATAAGGTCAATAGCAGCATACATCTCACAATCCGGCTCTAAACTCGTATAATCAAGTTGAATATTATCTATTCTTATATTGTGAGATCTTGCTAAATAAAAAATGCTACAATTATAACTATCATAACTGATTTTATGCCCGTTCCCTTCGATTATAACATCATTTACCTCATATAAATTTATACATCCCTCAAAATCTATAGTTCCATCTTGTTCCAACGTAATATCTTCTGCTAAAACTAATCTGGCTCCATCCTTGATTAGTTTTTGAATATCACTTGCTTTCATATCTGCTGTGATAGCGGTATACCCCTGATCAAGGTAATCCTGCAAAGAATAATCTACCTTTTGTGGAGTGGTTTCTTGGGACACAGCCGGAGGGGTGACACTGTTGGAGACTTGTTCGGCAACGGCTTTCATTTGCATTAGGAGGGAGGTAGCGCTCTCAATCCCTTCTGTTGCCGCTTTGATGGTTTGTATACCCTGCCCCATGGTGTCTAATAACGTAAATAAGTCACTTGCCCGATTGTGCAAGCTCACCGCTGCATAATATGAGGCCGGATTGTCTAAGGCTGAATTAATCTTAAGACCTGTCGCCAGACGTTCTTGCGTCCGGTCGGTCATTCTTGATACATTTTGCAACGCCAACAAATTAGCGTTCATTGCTGATGATAAGGATATTTCTTTCATCTTTTCCCCTATCTCGCCTTAGCTACCATATCTTTTAGTATATCACAAAATATGTAAAAAGTCAATTAACGACCATATACGGACAAAAAAATTTTATCGCAATTTATACAGCTACTAAAATAAGGATAAAATGCTTTGGGCGGCTTCTGAAGCTAAACTCAGGGAATTGACACCCAATTGTTGACGCGTTTGCAAGGCTAACATCTTCGCTGATTCTTCATTCATATCCGCCAATGTTAAATTATCCGCGCCTTCCGTTAAAACGTTAATCATTGTCGTTGTAAAATCTTTTCGGTTTTCAACTATCGTATAGTAGTTGCCCATTTCGCTCGATAAATCTCGCAGCGTGTTGATTGCTCGACCTAAGGCTTCTATGGTCACATTTACATCTTCCAATGTCTGCCAATCAACCGCATCCAGACCTATCCGGCCGGATGATATATCATGCCCGTGCACATTTAACGCACTGCTGCTGTCTTCGTTAAAAACGACACTTAATGCATTGCCCTTTAACAAGTTAATCCCTTTATACGAGCTGTCGCCGATTAACATATTATATTGCTCTAACAACTCGTTAAACTGAGCGGAATATTGTTTAGGAACATATGGGGTGACGATGGGCGTTTCGGCTTCAGAAGGAGCGGACAGAATCGGAGATGGTTCGATAATATTAACCGTTCCGCCGTTATTCTTAATTGATAATCCCTCTACACTATCAATGTTTAATGTACAGCTATTTCTTACAAGAGAAATATCATTTTCTACGGTTCCACCCTTAGAAAATGAAACAGCAGAAAGCTCTACATCTCCGTTATAAATGACCATAGTTGTTGGAACCTGACCGTCAAGCTCGCTATACTGATTTCTAAAATCGAGTTGAATATTGTTTATTTTTATATTGTGAGAGTTTTGCATACCAAATAAGCTACTATCAAAACCTCCCTCATAACTAATTTTATGCCCGTTTCCTTCGATTATAACATCATTTACATTTCTTATCATTATACGAGGAAGACCTATATCTTCACTTGAGCTCAAAGAAATATCTTCCGCTAAAACCAATCTGGCTCCATCCGTGATTAGTCTTTGAATTGTTTCAGCACGCATACCTGCCGTAATAGCGGTATACCCCTGATCAAGGTAATCCTGTAAAGAATATGTGGGTGTTTCTTCAACCTCTGCCGGAGGGGTTTCTTGGGACACAGCCGGAGGTGTGACACTGTTGGAAACTTGTTCGGCAACGGCTTTCATTTGCATTAAGAGGGAGGTCGCGCTTTCAATCCCTTCTGTTGCCGCTTTGATGGTTTGTATGCCCTGCCCCATGGTGTCTAATAACGTAAATAAGTCACTCGCGCGGTTGTGTAAGCTCACCGCTGCATAATATGAGGCCGGATTATCTAAGGCTGAATTAATCTTAAGACCTGTCGCCAGACGTTCTTGCGTCCGGTCGGTCATTCTCGATACATTTTGTAACGCCAACAAATTAGCGTTCATTGCTGATGATAAGGATATTTCTTTCATGTTTTTCCCCTATCTCACCTTAGCTACCATATCTTTTAGTATATCACAAAATATGTAAAAAGTCAATCAACAGCCGTATGCGGACAAAAAAATTTTGTTGTTATATTTGTGCAAAATGACTAAAAAAAACCTCCCCGAAGGGAGGCTTTTTATTATTTTTTAGTTGTTTTCTTTTTAGCTGTTGTTTTCCTTTTGGGCTTAGAAACCTTTTCCGGCTTTGGCTGAGATGCCAAAATTGCCTTTTCAATATCTTGTTCCGTACACAGTCCGATTGTTACCGGATTTTTCGGGCGAATAACAGCGATATCTTTATGCGTGCCGTTACGAATTGCCTCAATTGTGTTCTTGGTCGTACCAATCAATTTACAAATCAAGCTGTCTTTCAATTCAGGATAGTTCTTAACAATCCAAGCAATTCCGTTTGGTTTATCCTGACGTTGTGATGGAGACAAAACTTTTTTAGCCTTCAGATTGCGCAATTTGACATTTCTTTCCATCTCATTCGCCTGAAGATTGGCATGCTTATCAGCCTCACAACGGCGAATTTCATCCAAAGTCAACTGCCCGTTATCAATTGGGGACAGGCCCATAATGTTTCCGGAAACATCGCCATCGGCAATGGCTTGGATTTCCAGCTCATGAAGTTCACAGAAAACTGAAATTTGACGGAATGTCAAAGTTGTATTTTCAACCAACCATACAGCTGTTGCCCGAGGCATTAAAGGTGCAGTCATTTCAAATCCTTTCTTTTAAGGTATAAATTCATATAGAAAAACTATTCCTAACATAGATTTTCTTTAAAGAATATACAAGCTTTTTTTTGCTTAAATATGCCGTGTGTTAAAATTTACTGTTCTTTTTATATATGAGGTTGGCCAGATTCATGTATCCATCAGCAAGCATTTGCGCTGTAGCCTGATAACGTGATGCCTGAATTTGAAGCGCATTTACGGCTGAAAGATTGCCGGATGTTCCTGTCAGAGGGATTTTACTTTCTTTTTTATTCTTTGTATCATCAGAATCTTGCTCCATGGCGACATAATCTTGTTTGAAAGTATCACCCATTTGAATTTGCACAGCATACGGCACTTCTTCTGTCGATGTATTATCCTCTGCTCGGCTGACTTTGATGTAATAATCTCCCCGCCCCTTGACATTATACTCCCCATTGAGCATTTGCGTCATGGCTATAAATTCATCAGAGCCTTCTTCAGCGGCACTGTCAGCGACCAAAATTTGTTTGCCCTGACGGTTTGTTGTGTAAACTTCTATCCGCATTCCGGGAGCTGTATATTCCAAATCATTTTTCTTTTCCTCGGCTTTGCGTTTTTCCAATTGCTCCTTGGCATAACCGACGGGATCAAGTTCTTGTTTTAATTTATCGAGATATTTTTCATATTTTGATAAATTAAGAACCTTGTCATTGTCACTGGACGTCATCAATGAGATTCTTAATTGGCCACGAGGAGAGGAGACAGAGGTTTTATAAATATCAACCTTGTCATAATTTGCTATTTTACCGACGGCTGTCAAACGAGTATAGTTTAGGCGCGTTTGTCCTAAATCGCGCGCATTAGCAAAGCTCTCATCGACATTATTCATGTCTTTGATTGTTTTTTCCCAATACTGGGCGGCGCTTTCACCTATGGCAGAGTCTCTTAATGAATCAATTCCAGCCATTGTTTTCTCCTCATATTCTTCTTATAGAATATCATATTTATACAGGATTTTCAACAACAAACTATCTTTTTAGCTTAAAAAGTGTAACTTTAGCCCCGCTGTTCTTTAATATTTTCTCGCCAAGATCTTCAAAATCATAATTTGTATTATCCAGCTCTTGAACAATTTCTTCCGTCGCTACCAATTCTCCGTTATAAACATGCTCAAAAATATCTGACAAATAAGGACTTTCGTTCGGTGTTTCATTTTCACGATACGGAATAATTATGCTACAATTGCGCAAAATAATGTCTTCTCCATTCATTTCCTCTTGGTATTTTCCGATATTTTCAAGACATTCCGTTGCAAATCTCATCGCATTATTTAATTTATTAAATTTGACAGATGTTAAACCGTTATCCTCTATTACATCATCGCCTTTGTATTTGCTTTGAAGCATTAAAATAATACTCCGAATATGAACACTGCTGTTTTTGGCAATTTCTTCTTTATTGGGAATACCATCATCCAAAAACTTCAAATCATTTTTTATACAAACCATCGCTGTTTTCATAATGTCATCTGCTGTAATAATTTCGGATTCTTTGTACGGCTGCAAAATATCTTCATCACTCTGATTCATTTTTTCCCATTTATTAAATGTGATATTCAGCAAGTCTGACGGCATTTCCCGACCATTAATGACATGTGCCATTAAATATGCGCCAACGCCGGTCATAAAAATGGCTAATTTACTATCACGATACGAGCGTTTGGCCTCATAAAAATCCTCTAAATCAGCCTCTTTACCATCTAAAACCTGAAGCGCTTCATATAAAAGAGAATTAGCCTCACTCAGATTTAGGCCGCTGTAACGCGCCATTTCTAAGCAACCGCCATACATTATCAGACGAATACCAAATTTAGAAAAACGAGTCTGCAACGCACTTTGCGATTTGATATTAAGTAAAAGCTCACTCAAAAAAGAAATAACATATTGTTTATATTCTAACGGTGCTTCCGGATAAGCAGATGCCATTTCAGGATTAATCCTGTCATTCATATCATAAAGAGCCACAAGCTCTTCGGCATGGTTATAAAACTTTTTTTCGGGGACTTCTTTAGTTATGATTTTTGAACCGGTAAAAACATACCATGGAATTTTTTTCAAAATCAACGGTATTGCCATTCCCAAAAATAACACGAAAAAGATCGCAAACAATATTGGACGGTTATTATCTTCGGGAATGAAATTTTCAACAATCGGATAAATTAAGCTGACGATGATGTTAGCAAACAGCAAACAAATCACAATCAAAAACACCAGCTTCAAAAGCGCTCCGAAAATGCCGGCCTTTTCTCGAACAGTTTCTTGAGTGCGAATGCTCTCATCTGATTCTTCATTATCTACACCACCAAAAAGCGTACGACGAGCAGATGATTTTTTATTAGCACTAAGGTTGCTGACGTATTCCACAGTTTCTTGATAGCTATTATCTTGAACGTCAAACATCTCTTTTATGATTTTGACCTTATGCTTATCCAGCTCAATTTCCTTGGCATGGTTAAAGGCATCTTGCCGTTGCTCGGCTGCATATCGACCTTCCAGACGCCAACCGGTGCCCTTGTCTGCATAAACTTCATAATGCACAATTTTCATAATCGTCCGCCTATATACAAAAAACCTGCGCTAATTGTAGCAAGCGCAGGTTAATAAATCGTAAGTCTTTTCTACTCAAGAACTAGTTAGAAGCGGCATCATCACCAGTTTTCAAACCAAAAGCACCGAACTTGTTCTTGAACTTAGACAATTGACCACCTGTGTCAACTAAACGACGAACACCTGTCCATACCGGATGAGATTTCGGATCAACTTCCAAGTTAATAACGTCACCAGCTTTGCCCAATGTTGAGCGAACTGTTCTCTTTTCACCATCAGTCATTACATAAGTAATCTCATGATAATCAGGGTGAATACCTT
>CAYLIN010000038.1:0-11334 GCA_964383725.1 uncultured Azospirillaceae bacterium
TAATATAAAAGGAGAAAAACATGTTTATTAATCCTGCTTTTGCTCAAGATGCCGGTGCAGCACTTCAACAAGGAAGCCTTTCCGGCACATTGATTCAGCTCGGACTGATTTTTGTTATTTTTTATCTGTTACTTATTCGTCCACAACAAAAGAAAATCAAACAGCATGAGGCTATGGTTTTCGGCCTCAAAAAAGGTGATAAAGTTATTACTGGAGGCGGTATTTATGCCACTGTGGTTGACGCATCTGATCCTGTTGATTTGACAGTCGAAATTGCTAACGGCGTTGCCATAACAGTTAATCGCGGGACAATCCGTGAAGTGGTTGTTGACGTGAAACCTGCTGAAGAAAAACAGAAAAGAGCAGTAAATTCTTCTAAAAAAACTAAGAAATAAAGGTCTGACAATGTATAAATTATCAAAATCAAGAGTACTGATTATTCTTGCCATTTGTCTTGTTGGTGTGTTTTTCGCCATTCCTAATGTGGTAAGTAATAAAGATGCCCTGCCTAAGTGGTGGCAACCGGTTAATCTCGGCCTTGACCTTCAAGGTGGTTCCAACTTGTTGTTGGAAGTTAAGGTTGATGATGTTATCAAAGAAAGAATGTCTTCAATTGAAGATGCAGCTCGCCAAATTTTACGCGAAAACAGAATTCGCTATCAAAACCTGCAGGCTGGTGCAACTTCGGTTAAAGTAAAAATCGAAAACACCAATGCTCGCAGTAAAGCTGCTAATTTGTTCAGAAAAATTGATACAGGCTTAGATGTGACCGAAGAAGATGACGGCACATTGGATATTGCCTATAGTGAAATTGAAATGAACAAACTGAAAATGCGGGTAGTTGAACAATCTATTGAGATCGTTCGTCGCCGTATTGATGAACTGGGCACAAAAGAACCTGTAATCCAGAGTCAGGGAACTGACCGTATTGTTGTCCAACTTCCGGGATTGCAAAATCCTGAATATGTTAAGACTTTGCTCGGCAAAACGGCTAAAATGTCTTTTCATTTGGTTGACAGTCGCTCAACAGCTGCAGAAGCTCGCAGAGGAAAATTAGCCGCCAACTCAAAATTAGCCCAAGGTTCCGCCGGTGAATATTATGTGATCAGTCGAAAACCTGTTGTCGGCGGAGAAAACTTGGTTGATGCACAACCTTCTTTCCAAGACGGGGAAGCTGTTGTCAGCTTCAAATTCAACTCTCTCGGTGGTAAAAAATTTGGTGAAGTTACTAAAGAAAATATTGGTGAACGTTTGGCCATTGTTTTGGATAATGAGGTTATTTCCGCACCGACCATTCAAAGCGCCATTCTAGGCGGCAGCGGTATTATCAGCGGTAGCTTTACTGTTAAATCTGCTAATGATTTGGCTTTATTATTGCGCTCAGGTGCTCTTCCGGCGCCATTGGAAGTTTTGGAAGAAAGAACTGTCGGAGCCGGCTTGGGTGCGGATTCTATCCGTGAAGGTATTATTGCCTCTCTTATCGGTTTGACTGCAGTTGTCGTCTTTATGGTTGCTGCTTATGGTTTGTTTGGCGTATTTACGACAGTAACCGTTTTCACTAACCTGATTTTAATGCTTGGGGCATTGAGCTTCTTGGGAGCGACATTAACTCTTCCGGGTATCGCCGGTATCATTCTGACAATCGGTATGGCTGTTGATGCTAACGTGCTGATTTTTGAAAGAATGCGTGAAGAAGTTAAAGCCGGACGCTCAACAAAAGATGCTGCCGATGCTGGCTTTACCGAAGCTTGGGGAACAATCGTTGACTCTAACCTGACAACATTGGTTGCCGCATTTGTCTTGTTCTATTTCGGAACAGGTCCGGTCAGAGGTTTTGCCGTTACACTGGCTATCGGTATTGCAACATCTATGTTTACATCGGTTACTGTAACCCGCTTGATTATTACAAGCTGGATACAGAAATATAAACCGACCAAACTGCCAATTTAATAAGGAAGGATTTTTCAGATGATGAAAATTTTTAACTGGGTCACAAAAGATACGACCATTGACTTTATGAAAGCACGTAAATTTACGTATGCTTTATCTATTATCATGGTTGTCCTTTCAATCGCCAGCATTGCTATTAAGGGTTTTAATTATGGTATTGACTTCTCCGGCGGTATCCTTATTGAACTTCAAAGTGACGAACAGATCAACGTTGAAGAACTACGCAAACAACTCAACAAGGTTAATCTGGATGATGTCAACTTGCAAACTATCGGCGAAAGCGGTAAAGAAATTATGATTCGTGCGCAAGCAAAAGGCCTGAATGAAAAAGAACAGATGGCCGCTGTTAACGAAATTAAGTCTGTTCTTGGCACAGAATATGATTATCGTCGTGTTGAGCTGGTTGGTCCGCAAGTTGGTGATGAATTGAAAAAAGACGGTATTATTGCCTCTGTTATTGCCGTTGTTGCCATTTCTTTGTACATCTGGTTCAGATTTGAATGGCAATTCGCTTTAGGGGCTATGATTGGTCTTATTCACGATATTATCACAACAGTCGGCTTATTGTCTTTCTTTGGATTCGATTTCAGCTTGACAACTGTTGCAGCTATTTTGACCTTAGCCGGTTATTCGGTTAATGACACAGTAGTTACTTATGATCGTATCCGCGAAAACTTGCGCAAGTTCAAAAAAATGCCGCAATACGACTTATTAAACAAGAGTATTAACGACATTTTCTCACGCACCATCTTAACCGGTATCACAACCCTATTGGCGGCAATTGCCTTATTAGTTTGGGGTGGTGACACGTTGAGAAGTTTCTCATTTACCATTGTTTGGGGTGTGATTGTCGGAACATATTCATCTATTTATATTTCCGGTGTATTCCTGAATTTGTTTGACCTAAGAAAGTCAACAGAAGAACAAGTTATTAATCCATTTGGAAACGTAAAAGATTAAATAAAGAAAAGCCCCGCAAAATGCGGGGCTTTTTGGTACCTAAAGATATTAATCTCTACCGCCCAATTTTATATTATGGGCATTCTGTTTAATAGCCTGACTACCTTTTTCTCCGACCAAGCCTTTATCATCTAAGTGCTTGAACAAGTCTTTAAATCCGTCAGCTTTAGAGTTAACACCAACGCGATGTGTGTTACCGTTTTCATCAACATATACAGCCTGATGGTCTTTTCTAAACAGATCTTTATGGTGTTCAATTCCGGCAACACGACCACAATATTTAGGATCCAAGACATCGGTCTTAACCAATGTTTTATCAGGTGCCATGGTATAAACCGTTACCTTACCGGTTACGGGGTTTTTAACAAACCATCCTGTTTGATCTCCGGCACCATCGGTAACAAATACCTCATTAGCATTCAAAATTTCACCCTTATCACCAAATTGCGGAATGGCATCTGTCATTTCTCCGGCTTTGAAGAAGTGATCACCATAGTCTCCACGCATAACCAAAATACTATCATCTGTTTGAATTTGCGGGATTACGACTGGAGCAATTTGTGGAGGTGTAAAATCACCCTGAACACTAGGAAATTCAGGTAACGGTCCAGGTCCAGTTTGAGGAAGTGTTGTGACTTCAATTCTTTCCGGCTCTGGTTCAACTACCGGTGTCGGCGCAGGTTCTTGGATAGGTTCAACTACCGGAACGGCTCCATGTCCCCAAGCTTCATTTTCTTTACCGCAGCCAGGATTATCAATGCGATCAATTCGATTAAATGTCCGAGGACCGCTTAAATCTGTGTCTCCGTTATCCGTAATATGATCATTCATAAATTTAACAACAGACTTAATTTCATCAGCTGACATCAGCTTTCCATCAAGACCTTGCGGCGTATTACCACATTCAATGATTTGCTTCAAAACATATAATTCATGTTCTGCCTGATGGCGGATAGCGCCCATGCGAATAAGACCACGATATTCAGCAGGTGTTACAGAGCCACCTTTTCCTAACGTTTCAATCAAATTCTTTGTTTCTTCTAATGAATGACCGTTTAATGCAGTCTTTCCATCCCAAGCCGGAATTAAGTCATTGTTGCCACCGGAAGTAACGCGAGCCGTCCAAGCATCTAAGCGATTGTATTTCATCATTACTTCTGCTTTTTCCATACCCGGGAAATATTTATCCATAACTTCTTCACTTAAATTATCATATTGATTAAGAAGTTCTGCATCTGTACGTGTTCCCCACCAACTTCCTGATTGAGAGTTGTTCATACCGTGCTCTGTGTTCCAAGCTTTCAACTCATTTTTAACATCTGCTGCATCTTGAGCGATAACTGCTTCAGCATCGACATTACCTTCTGTAGAAGAAATTTCATCAACAGCACTTACCTCTTCAACACTTACACTATCAGTCTCAGCAACAGGAAGGGTATTTTCAGGCGTGGTTTCAGGCTTGCTATCCAGTAATTCCGTAGCATCTGCCTGATGAACTGTTTTTGTAATTCCCCACATAGCTAATGCTCCTGAGACAACAGCCATAGCTGTTTCTGTCCACTTTCTGCCTTTAGAAGCTTCTTTATCTCTCCAAGCCTCAACAGCGACAGCTGTAGATAAGCCAGCACCCACCAAACCTAGGCCCACACGAGCTGCTGAAGCAACATCAAGGGCGACAGAACCGGCAGATAAAGCGACACCCAAACCACCACCAAATATTGACAGGATAGCTCGGCCAGCCACAATTTTATTTTTCTTCACTGTTTCTGCAAAACCAGCCTTCGGGTTTTCTTTACGGTCTTCTCTAAACTTTTTCAATAACGGCGATATTCCTTTAGAAATTCGATATGCGCCTAAAGCAGCAGCCGCAGGAATGGCGATTGCTGTTCCGGCAGAAAGGAATGCAGCACCTGTAAGGGCTATGCCGGGAGCAGCCTTTTTCAATACAACAGCAGCACTTTTATAATATTTCCAGCTATTAGGATGTTGCTGTTCCATCTTTTGATTCCATGCAGCAAAACGTGCCTGCAATCTTCCAGGAACAACAGATTTTGCATATTTTTTCGCATAAAATGAAACTTTTTCATCCCAAGAAGCTGATTTATCGGCTAATAACCCCATAAAGCTATCAAAACGAACCTTTGCTTTTCCACCGTTTTTCAAAGTGTCTAATTGGCGGTTTGCTTTCTCGTTCAGTTGATTAGCCTCTTTCTCGGTCAAATTATCCTTCTTCTGTTCTTTAGCAGAAGAAAGAGCATTATTTATCAATAACTCATATGCTTGTGTTTCAACCTGTGAAGCAACTTCCTGCTTAAAAGAAAGTTCCATTTCTTGTTTTAATTTTGCCTTTTGGTTTTCATCTTTTTCTTGATTATAAGCTTCAACCTTTGAGGAAAAGTCTTTTGAAGACAACAAAGCAAGAAAAGCATTATTTACCGCTGCTTCACGGAATAAGACTTTATCCCCGTTCGCATCTGCATTGGATTCGTCTTTATTATATTGAATCTCAAGACCGTTTATAATGTTATTGCTAGCAGTAAGTTCATTATCTGCTGCAAAGTTCAACTCTTGAGCTAATTGAACAAGAGTCGTTTGATTATCTTCTAACTGTTGGCTTGAAATTTCATCAATATTGTTTTGTTGAGCATAGACATCAAGAGCTGCCTCTAATTCTTTGTCAATATTAACACCGGCTTGAGCCGCCATTGCTTTTAAATCGTCAATTGACAACGGGCTGATACTTACTTTTCCATTTTTGATGTCTTGTAAACGGTCGTTGATGCGTGCTTTTAAAGCATCTTTTTCTTGTTCCAGCTCAACATCATTGCCTCTTATTTTTACATTTTTCTCTACATATTCAATCATTTCAGGCATTTGGTTTAACTGAGCATCGCTAAAGAAACGATCTTTAGCAGGAACCATAAGAGCCTGTTTAGAAGCATTAACATCTGCTGTCAGACGTTTGCATTCATTATACATTGCAAGAGCAACGTGTTTCCAATCATCTGTATTTTCAACACTTTTTGCAGTGTTTACAACATCGTTATATTCAATGTCGGAAACTGTCAAATCGCCATTTTTCAACAAATTTTTAATCTCTTCAGATGTCATTTTTGCCATAAGAATGCTCCTTCAATTCAGCAATAAAATCTATAATTGTCATTACTATACAATATTTTTTCTCTTATTTCAACACTTTTTTGTCGTATTTGACGAATTTATCGAAAAAACGTATTTTCCCTTTTATTATACAGCAAAAACCTTAATAAATTTTTCTTCTAGATTTTATGAGGAGCAAAAAAGGCTTCCCTTGAGGGAAGCCTTTCGTTTAACGTTCTCTCTTTATTGCGGCAATGTTTCGGACATAGGCAATATCACTTTCCAAACATTCCAACGTCACGGGAAGCTTTCGCCGCCAATTGGGATGTTTATCCCTATCTGTTCCCGGGAGATTTTGAAGTTTTTCAACATGGAGAATATCCTCTAATTGTGCTAAAAAGACTTGTGATGCACAACGGGACATAAAACGATGAACGGCTTCCTCCACCCCTTCCGGATATCTTTCCCCGTACAAACAATCTCCGCTGCGATAATTATCCTCCGGCCAAACACAATTACTATCCAATGCAAATAACAACTTGCAACGATCCGTTTCTCTTTTGTGATAAGCATCGCATTTAGCTTGGTCATCGGCAATTAACCCTAACGAGCGACTAAGCTCAATATCATGCCCAAACCACCACATGCGCAACGGAGCCATATCATGTGTACCAACCGAAGCAAAAGCAGCCGTCGGATAGCCTGACGGTGCGACAAAATCACCCCAACCGGCATCATAGCGCTCAGACCACAACACACTCAAAGAATGAATGTTGCGAGATTGTAATGTTTCTAAAAATCCGTCAGGAACATTACCAATACTTTCACCAACGATAACGCACTTGTTCAAGTGGCTTTCTAAGGCTACGATATTCAACATATCAGCAAAATTATAATACAAATATGTCCCTTGGTCGCCACAATCGGGAATTAAATACAGGCGCATCAAACCCATTACGTGATCAATCCGCAATGCGCCGGCATTTTTCATATTGGCACGCAAAATTTTGATAAATGCCTCATAGCGGTTTTCTTTTAAAGCTTCCGGACTAAATGCTCCCAAACACCATCTTTGTCCGCTTGGAAAAAAGGCATCAGGTGGCGCACCAGCTCCCACGCCCGGCAAGAACAATTCCGGATTGCTCCATAATTCGGCACTGTCTTTGCCTACACCAACAGCCAAATCGCGATAAAAACCTACACCAAGTCCGCATTCATTAACAACGGCTTGCGCTTGGGTAAACTGACGATCCGCTTCAAACTGCAAAAACTTAAAAAAGTCAACTCGAGTTTTATGGTCTTTAGCATATGCTTTTACAGCAGGAGAATCCGGGTGACGCAGCTCCTCAGGCCATGCGTTCCAACCACCCCAAACTTTTTGTGACATATCTTCATATAACGTTTCAAAAATAGCCAACTTGTCTAAATCAGCTCCTTGCTCTTTACAAAAAGCTTTAAAATCGGCCTGACGCTTTTTATCTCCGCCATTTATAAAACGTTCGTAACAACGTTCTAACATTTTCATCTTTAAGGGATAGACCCGAGAATATTGAATAAGTTCAGCGCTGCGCAGCTCGTTTAATTCATTCTCGACTTCTGACTTATCTGCGGACGTGAATTCCGGAACTTCATCAACATCAATATAAATCGGATTTAAGAATAAACGGCTGATGGAACAGTACGGACTAGCCTCCTCAGGAAAATTATGCATTAACACATTCAAAGGATTTAGACCAATAACCGAAGCACCTGCTCGCCCGCAAATCCTGACCAGATTTTTTAGATCTGTAAAATCACCAATCCCCCAATTGCGATCACTTTTTACAGAATAAAGCTGAATAGCAAATCCCCACAATTTTTTATCCATTGCCGGCGCCTCATAACAACGAAGCGGACAAACTGCCAAAATACTTTTATACGTCTTATTTTGAATTTTCAGAGTTAAATTATAATAGCCGATAGACAGGTTATTGGTGATTTTACAGCTCAAGCAAACGACATCTTTTCCTGAAACAACAGCTGTTCTGCCTGTATCCGTGATCTCGTAGGCAACACTGATTTCTGAACCGGTTTTATCGTAAAATGTCAATGCCGGTTTGTTAGAGCGTGCACCGGCAGGAACAAAAATATCCAGCTCAATTTTATTTTCTTCAACGACATAAATACTCTTCAAACCGACAGCCCATTGTTTGGCCTCTAATGCTTCAAATGAGTGCATTATCTGTTCGTCCGTATCCGCATTATAGCCTTGCATCTTGATAAAAAATTTAAGAGCTTCATCGCTAACATCATAATCACGGCGACATAAACCGGCATCTGAAAATTTTGTTGCAATCCCTAATTTTTCAGCCAAATTGCGAATAGTTTCCGACATCTATGCACCTCCTGTTTATCTTTTGATTTCAAATACGACAACGCTCCATCCGGGAATCATTATCTTGTGATTGCTTTTGGCAACGCTTTTGTCATCAAGTTTTTCGGAACTATCTAACATTAACGTCCATTCAGCTTTGTCGCCTAAATCAGGAAGCTTCCATTCCTGCTCCTGAAAATTTGCGTTAAAAATACACATAACAGATTTACCACCGGCATAAACACAATACGACAAACTTTTACGACTACCGTTCTGCCAATCTTCTGAACGAAACTCCTGTCCGCTTTCTGTATACCACGTGATATCTTTATAACCACTTTTATCTGTCGGACGCCCAACAAAAAATTTACTTCGATCAAATATTTTCAGACGACTGCGCAGTTTTATCACTTTTTTGACAAAGCGCGCAAACTCTTTATGCGATGCGGTTATACCTTCCCAGGTCAGCCATGTCAGCGCATTATCTTGACAATAAGGATTATTATTCCCTAATTGTGTGTGTGACAATTCATCTCCGGCAACCATCATCGGCGTCCCGAAAGACAACATTAACGTGGCCATCATTGCACGTGCTCTGGCCAAACGATTTTCCCGAATAACCTGATTATCGGTTTCTCCCTCAGCTCCTGAATTCCAACTCCAGTTGCTGTCATTACCGTCACGATTGTCTTCTCCGTTAGCAGAATTGTGTTTTTGATTATAGCTGACTAAATCTCGCAAATTAAAACCATCATGCGCTGTCACAAAATTAATACTTGCCCAAATATCTCGATTGTTATAATTAAACACATCACTTGAACCGGTCAAACGACTGGCCATTTCCGGAGTTTGGAATTCATCCCCCTTCCAAAAACGGCGAACCGTATCTCGATATTTATCATTCCATTCAGACCAACCGGGGAGAAATGCACCAACCTGATATCCCCCATAACCGACATCCCATGGTTCTGCAATCATCTTAACTTTTTTCAAAACCGGATCCTGTGCTACAGCATATAAAAAGCCGCTATCCTGTTTGAATGATGTTTTGTGGCGAGCCAATGTCGGTGCCAAATCAAAACGAAAACCATCAATATGCATTTCTTGCACCCAATAGCGCAAAGAATCCATTACTAAGCGTAAAACATTTGGATTTTGAATATTAAAAGATGCTCCGCAACCTGTGGAATCGTAGTAGTAACGAGGGTTTTCCTGATTAAGCGTGTAATAAGATGTGTTATCTATGCCTCGGTAACACAATGTCGGCCCTAATTGATTACCTTCTCCCGTATGATTGAAAACAACATCTAAAATAACCTCGAGACCATGGTTGTGCATGGTCTTGACCATATCCTTTATCTCTGCAATGTCATTTCCTGATAAGTATGACTGCTCAGGAGCAAAAAAACTAAAGCTCTCATATCCCCAATAATTGTCAGTGATATAACCTTTTTTATGCCTGTTGCCAAAAAAAGCGTGGATTGGTAAAAACTCAACAGCAGTCACACCGAGCCACTGCAAATAGCTCATTACTGACAAATTTGAAAAACCGGCAAATGTCCCTCGTTTAGAATCCGGCACTTGAGGGTGCAACATGGTATATCCGCGCAACTGTGTTTCATAGATAACCGTTTTTTCATAAGGATAATTAGGAGGGGTATCTCCGGCCCAATCATATGTATCATCAACAACGACAGACTTAGGAACATAAGATGCAGAATCTAAAGTGCTAAAAGATAAATCCTTATCAGGACTATCAATGTCATATCCGAAAATCGCCTTGTTCCAAATCAATTTACCGACAAGTTTTTTTCCATACGGATCTATCAATAATTTGTTGGGATTGAAACGGAATCCTTTTTTGGGTTCATATGGTCCATAAACACGATAGCCATATACCTGCCCCGGTTTAACACCGGACAGGTATATGTGCCAAATGTTGTTGTCATTTTCCGTAATTTCATAACGTTCCAGTTCCTTAGAACCGGCTTCATCAAACAGACACAATTCAACTTTTTCAGCATGTGCCGAAAATAAAGCAAAATTCACTCCTTTTCCGTCATAGCTTGCACCTAAAACGGCATCTGTTCCGCTTGATGTTTTGAAATCAGGCATTAATGACCTCGCCTATTTTACAGGTTTGATTACAATTGTTGACAATGGAGGTAATGTTAAACGAAGAGAATAAGGTTTGCAATTCCAGCCATACTCTTCGGCGTATAGTGTTCCTTCATTTTTAACACCGCTTCCCCAGTAGTTTTTATCATCACTGTTAAATATTTCCTGATAACCGCCGAGTTCGTTAACTCCCAAGCGATAGTCATTGCGAACAACCGGGGTAAAGTTTGTAATGGAGATTAAATAGTCTCCGGGCTTTGTCCCTTTGCGCATATAAGCAATTACACTGTCATCTGCATTTGAATGGTCAATCCATTCAAAACCACGATAGTCAAAATCTTGTTCATAGAGAGGCGCATTGCCTTTATACATCAGGTTCAAATCGCGGACGCAATTTTGCATTCCCTTATACATCGGAAAATCAAGTAAATGCCAGCGTAGACTTTCTTCAGAATTCCATTCCCAATCCTGACCGAATTCGCACCCCATGAATAACAATTTTTTACCCGGATGCGTATACATAAATCCATAATAAGCACGAAGGTTAGCAAATTTTTGCCACTCATCACCCGGCATTTTTGATAACATAGATCCTTTACCATGAACGACCTCGTCATGAGAAATCGGTAAAATAAAGTTTTCATTAAATGCATATAACAAACCAAAGGTCAGCATCCCATGGTGATATTTACGATGAATTCGCTCGTGCGCAATATAACGCAGTGTATCATACATCCACCCAATATTCCACTTATAGCGAAAACCCAGACCACCCATAGATGTCAGACGAGAAACCATCGGCCACGCTGTCGACTCTCCCGCAACAAGAAAAGCCCCTCTAACTTGTCAATATC
>CAYLIN010000039.1:0-11115 GCA_964383725.1 uncultured Azospirillaceae bacterium
AATCTTGGAGCTCAAGCTGTATCTTATATTGGTAAAACAGCTCAAGTATTGGGTGATGTTATGCCGTTAGAAGGCGGCAAGGCCAAGGCCACTTACACATTGAACAAAGATGTGTCTACAGTCACAATCAATGTTAAAGATATGTCTGGAAAGTTCGTCTACAGCACAACCGGAGATACCGAAATCGGAACTCACGAATTTGTCTGGGATGGAAAAGACAGTAACGGTAGTCAACTGCCTGATGGAGCATATCAGATTGTGGTTAGTGCAAAAGTGCCTGATGGTGACGCAGCTGCAACCGTAACAACAACCGTCTTTGGTAAAGTTACCGGTGTAGCCAGCGATAGCGATGGCGTTTATGTCGGACTGGGTGATTCTGTCACCGCTAGTCTGGGTGATATTCTCACCATGCGCAATGATGATTACTTTGATAAGCTTAATCAGGGTGCAGGCGATAACGACAATAACAAAACCCCTCCTGCCGATGGGGATGATAACAATAAAACAGCTTCGGCTTAATTATTAAAGGTTTTAGGAGAAAAAACATGAGTTTATTTGGAGCAATGCAATCTGGAATTTCGGGAATGACCGCCCAGTCAACAGCAATGGGTGCTATTTCTGATAACATTTCCAACGTTAACACAATTGGTTATAAAAACACCAGTGTCGCTTTTCAGACTTTGGTGACCAAACAAGCATCAACTAATTACTATTCACCGGGTGGTGTACAGCCTATTTCTAAACAGTCTGTCAATGCACAAGGTCTGTTGGGGGCCAACGCATCATCTACAGCTCTCGGTATTAGCGGTAAAGGCTACTTTGTTGTCAGCACATCTGCTAACCCGGGGTTGGGTGATACTTGGGCTTATACCCGCGCCGGTGATTTTGATGCCGACCAGAATGGTTATTTGAAGAATACGGCCGGTTTCTATCTGCAAGGATGGTCATTAATGCCTTGGGATGGTAACTCAAACGCCAGTATCGTAAATATTAACGGTATTAACTACATGAAGGCTTATGCCGGTGCTAAAGGTGAAACCGTTTACATCAATGACAACATTGTCGACAGCCGCAATATGCAACCGATTAACCTTGGTTCTATCGGCGGTACGGCAACACCAACTCAACAAATCAGCTTTGGTGCAAACTTGCCGGCTAATGCCCCTGTTTTTGATCCATCAGTTCCGAGTGCCGGTGGTCGTTACAGCATCAATGCTCTAATTTATGACAGCTTGGGAAATGCCAGCAATCTGAGTTATGATTTTATAAAAGAAACATCAAACAGTTGGGGAATGGCAACTTCTATTCCTCCTGGAGCAGCCTCAATCACGTTGTCCAGCGGCCGTGAAACTTTCAATGATGCTAGTAATGACATCTATTATGCAGCAGGACAACTTGAGTTCACCAGCGTACCGGCTGAAGGGTCTTCTATTACGATTGAAGATGAGGGAAAAGCTCCTAATGGAATTTCTCAGAAGTTTACTTATGTCTTTACAACAGATCCAGACAGTGTTACCGGTGACAATGTTTATGCTGTTGATATTTCAACAGGTGTTGTTTCCGCTAATGATTTTACACAACGCTTTATTAAAGTTTTACAAGATACATTGCCGGATGCTAACCGTTTCAGTGCCAACGCCAACAGCATTCAGATTGTTCAGTCTTTGACAGGTAATGCTTTGGCATTTGACACAAGCAAAACATTAGCTTGCGTACAATCAGCTGTTAACCCGAAACCGGAAACAGGTATTCCGACCGGTCAGTTCAGAGTTGAACAAATTGATAAAGATTTGAAAAACGTTGGTAGCTTGACTTTTGTTGATACAGATCCTGCAAGCTATGTCGGCAAAACTTTCACATTTGGTGATAAAACTTATGAGTTTGTCAATAACAGTGCCGCTACAGGTGGAAATATTGCTATTGATGTCGCAAACGCCATTGTTAATGGTGATTTGAGTGTTGCCAAATTGGCTGGTGTGGTTGCTGAGCAGATTCGCACAAACGGTGGTTTGATTGAACCGGAACGTGTTTCTTTCAGTGGTTCAACAGTTACCTTCACACCGACCATAACAGGTCCGGACATGACATTTAATTTCACCAGCTTGACAGGTTTGGCTTATGGTGAAACTCGTTCCGGTGATGCTTGGGTAGCAACAACAGGTGGTGAAGTTACTCTGAAAAACGAGTTTAGCTTTAACAATACAGATATTGAACAAGGTTCTTTAGTTCCTGCTGTTCGTTTCAATACCGATGGTACACCAAAATATATCAATATTGATGAGATGCAAATTGTTTGGGCCAACGGTGCTGAAAATATGGACGGTGGCTATAAACAAGGTACTCCGATCAGTATTCAAATGGGTACAGCTGATGCCAATGATGGTTTGACCAGCTTGTCCGGTAACTTCGATACCAACTATGTCAGACAAGATGGGGCTAAATTTGGTAGCTACTCAGGTGTTCAGGTTGATGAACAAGGTGTTGTTACCGCATTGTTTGATAACGGTGAAACACGCCCGATTGCTATTCTGCCTTTGGCAACATTTGCCAACCCGAATGGTATGACAGCCTTGACAGGTAACGTCTGGATTGAAACAGATAACTCCGGTCAAGTCTTGTTAAAACAAGCTGGTACAAACGGTGCCGGTCAAATCTCAGGAAACTCTTTGGAACAGTCAACAGTTGACTTGGCAACCGAGTTTTCAAATATGATTATTACTCAGCGTGCTTACTCTGCTGCAACAAAGATTATTACAACAGCAGACGAGATGCTGGAAGAATTAACACGTCTGACCTAGTAAAGGGAAGAAATAGGTTTGCAAATTTTCCTTAAATAATTTGTTGCTCCTAAAACAAACGCCGCCTGCAAGAATTCAGGTGGCGTTTTTTATTTGCTCAGTGCTACGACTGCAAACGAGGATTTTCAACAGCCGCTTAAGTGTTGCCCGTCGTGCTACGACTGCAAACGAGGACTCTCTACCAGCACTTAACTACTGCCTCCGGCGGCTCGCCGGTAGACAATTCGGTTAGGTAACCTGTAAATGCCGAAAGGAATGCTTATCTCATAATTGTTCACGATGATGGTGAAAAATAGAAATTTATTTCTTATGCCATTATGAGTGCACACACATTCTTATAGTATTTTAATGGCACAAGAAATAAACATTGCGTTTGAAATCTTTGCCGGCAAAATCAGAGAAGAATGAGAAAGGCGTCAAGATGTATATCCTGACGCCTTTCGCTATATTGATGAGATTTTAATATTAACGTTCTCTACTTTGTGCTGACATCGCCCTTCCGGCAGTGCTTGATGTTCGAGAGGGCAAGGGAGAAAGTCTAGACGGATGATTTGGATCAAAGTCATAAGGAATTTCTGTAGGTTTATTTACATATTGATAAGTCGTTATGCGGTTTTTAGTCGTTTTTGTTAATTCACATTCCATCGGGGTATATGTATGAGATTTTCTCAAGGCAAGCTTAATGCCGGGGAAATCTTCCTCCATCGCATCAGCAGCTTTTTCAATAACTCTTTGTGTATCTTCTCTGATTTCTTTAAGCGGATCTTTATCTTTACGTCTTGCTGCCAGATCTTCATTTGTAAGTTCTTTTGTAATTTTCTTTTTATGTTCTTCCATTTTGAATTGGAACATTCTGTCAAGAACCTTATTTTGTTCAGGAGAATTATTGTATTTAAGTGTTTTTTCTTTAGTTCTAGTTCTGATAAAATCAGCAAGATCCGCAGCAGCACGTAAACCGGCTTGAGCTTCAATGAAATCCCAGCCATTTTTATCATTCGCTCTGTTTCCGATATTTTTAGCTAGATTGCTCAGATATTCCAGATTGAATTTTTCAATCGGACTTCCTGACAATTTAACCATTAAGTTACCCAATTCAGAATTGGTCGTGTAGGGTTTCCCTTTCTTTTGAGCTTCTTGAAGTTGATAAGCTTCTTGCTCCTGAAGAACCCCTAAAAGCTTTTCTTTAAAAGCGGCGAATGAAGCGGAATCTGATTTTGCTTCTTCAGCTTCTTTAAGCATGGTTTGAACAGCTGAGGCATCCAAAACAGGGCCTTTGGGATTTTCAGCGCTTTTGGGAAGAGGAACCATAAGTCTTTTACCGGCTGCTTTCCAAAAGGCACCATAAGAAGCCCCTTTGATTTCTGTAACCGGAGGGAGTTCAAAATATTCGGCGCCACCGGCTTTCAGAGTATCAAGAATCATGACGGCGTGATCAACTTCAAATTTTTCTCCGTTCCACATTTTATAGGTAACGCAAGGTTTTCCGTTTTCTTTTGAAAGAACAAGAGAGCATGATTTTTTCTCTTTTCCTTTGGAATCTTCTTTATAAGCGATAATTTCGCAACCATTCCAAGCCGGAGTAGAGGAAACGCGTGTAATTCCAGCCATTTTCTCCATGTGGAAACGGACTTTGTTGCGCATATCTTTAATGCGTGGATTCATTGTCGGATTCTTAGCTGCTTGAGATTGAAGCCAGACTGATAATGTTTCTAAATCACCTAACTCCATATCTTCCCAGTTTTGAGGAAGTTCAATATCATTGTCATTGGCCCCAATGACATCACCTTGCTCATCAGCTTGTTCTTGAGGTGCTTGTCTTGCTACGGCACTATTGCTTCTGTCTTCATTCCAAGCATTTTCTAAGGGAATGGTTGTTCCTTCTTCTGTTAAAACAGTAACATCGGAAGGAAGGAGGGAGACTTTCATTTCCGCATTTTCCATAAAGCTCTTCAGGTTTTCGACTTGGGGCGTTGTCAATTGTTTGTCTTGAGCTAAAACCAAGCTGATTTGGTCATTCATTATGGCTAGTTCAAGTCCTGTTCTTGTGTTCTTATTGCGTAAAATCAATTTGTCATCACGGTTTTCGATGTGCATTTGATTGTTGTCGCCAATATTATCATGCCAAATAGAAGCTAATTTGCTGTATTGTTCTTGTTGTGCAGGAGATAAGCTGTCATATGTTTGGTGAGCTGCTTCTAAAATGCTGCGGTCAAATTTGGAATACAAGTCAGCTTCTTCTCCATCCGAAATACTGCCAGATTGCAGATAAGAACGATATTGGGATAATGCTTGCTCAAAATTTTCTTTGGGATTTTCTTCCCATTCTTTTTCTGTTTGGAGTTGAATAAGAGATGAAGCCATGACGAATCCTTTCGCAATATCTAATTTTTCTCTTATTTTAAGATAAAATAGAGAAAAAAGCAAGTTTTTTGTCAAACTAATATAGTGTACACCATTGAGTGTTAATTTTTAGATAATGTAAAATGGCATGAAAATTGCATGTTAGCTTTTAGAGAAATATAAATTGAGAGGTAACAATGGCTTTAAGTATGTTTATTCCCTCGACAACCGGTATGGAGGCGTATGCGCACGCCATCACACAGGTCAGTACGAATATTGCCAATATGAATACGGTTGGTTATAAAACCAATCAAACGATGTTCTATACGCTTTTAGGGAGTTCGCCGGTTGTAAAAAATAATAATACCGGGATTAATTCTTCTAAGGCTGATATTCAGGGCGTAGGCTTCTACGATCGCACACTTATTGAAAAAGAAGGGCTTATAAGACAAACCGGTGGTAATTATGATGTGGCGATTAATGGCAACGGTAATGCATTTTTTACATTGCAAGATGGCTATAATAACATTTATTATACTCGAGCCGGTGACTTTGGAACTCAGTCAATAAATGGGCAGACATATCTTGTTGCCCATAACGGTATGAGAGTTCAGGGGTTTGAAGCATTGGAAAACGGCGGTTTTAGTGAGAATGCAGATGATATTATCTTGCAGTATCCTGAAAGAATACCGGCTCGTGCAACCACAGAAGCAACAATTGTTTCCAATGTTCCGGCTGATGGAGTTGATGCCAGCAGCTATGGTATTCCTGTTTATGCCGAAAATCACGAAAGTGATTCTCTGACAATGACTTTTAAGCGGGTACCCGGTAAAGTGAATACTTGGAATTTGTCTTTTAGTGTAAATGGTGGAACAGCTTCCGGGAGTGTTGATGAGGTCATTTTCAATACGGATGGCAAAATCATGTCTCCTCAAAATTTGACAGTTGATATTCAGTGGGATGATGGGCCGACAAACAATATTTTGCTGGATTTGTCAGAGGTCACGCAATATGCCGGAGGTGTCGGTACTGTTTTTGTTAAGCAAAATGGTGCAGCAGGCGGAGATGTGCAGAAAACATCAATTGATGAAAACGGAATACTCAAAGCATTGTATAGTAATGGAGACACGCATAATATTGCCAAAGTGGCTTTGACTGGTTTTACATCTCCTGATAATCTATATCCGATTGATGAAACTCTGTTTGAGGCAAATGCTGATACCGGAGACAGCTATTATGTTGTCGGGTCTTATCTGATTCCCGAGGCATTGGAGAATTCAACCGTTGATATTGTTGATCAATTCGGGGTTATGATGATAACGCAGAGAGCTTATAGTAGTAACGCCAATGCTTTTACGGTAAATGATGAAATGCTGCAAACGGCAGTTAACTTAAAAACTTAGAAAAAACCGCCTTCGGGCGGTTTTCCATATCCGGGATATTCTATTTGACAATCATTAATGTTTGGCTATACTAACCAAAGCTGGGAGGAAGCTCATGTTAAAATTGTCCAAATTTATTGGAAAAGGTGAAAGCCGTATTTGTTTTGAACATCCTGACAATAGAAATAAATGCGTTAAAGTTTCCGTTCGCCATAAAGAAAGCCACCTTTTAGAGAAAGAGCTTAAAAATAGCTTGAAAATAAAACCTTATTTAGGTGATTTTATTTTAAATTATGAGAAAAAATTAGTCGATACAGATCAAGGGGTTGGTTTGGTTTGTGAACTTCTTCGTGATGATAACGGGGAATGTTCTAAAGCTCTCGCATATTATTTGGCGCGCGGAGAGTTTGATGATGAATTAAAGAAACAGGTTTGGCGTTTTTATTATAATTTGCTTGCTCATGATGTTTTTGTTTATGATTTTAATCTCGGAAATTTTATGGTTCAGATTAAAAACGGTCGAAAATATTTGAAGTACACAGATTTAAAAAGCTTTGAAAATTGTAAATCTTGGACGTTTTTAAAACTGGAAAGAGTATTTCCTTTTTTAGCTCATTTTATCATGCATCGCCGCTTGAAAAAATTTTTTTCTGTTATTGGTTTATCTACGCATAAATAGAGCCTCAAGTTTATCGTGAGTGTTGTTTATAATATAAAGCTTGCTTGGCTAAATTACATTGTTTCAAAACATCAGGAATATTATTAAAATCTCTTATACATTGAAAAATCTCTTCCGTTTGTTCCGGTGTTGCATTCGTTAAAATCGGTTGTGAAAAATCTGGAATAACTAAAGTTTGTGGAGCTGATTTCTTTGGTTTTGTATAATTTTTCGAGGATTTTTTTTGGGGTTCCTGAGTGCTTATTGAGCGCATATAATTCAATTTACATTGCAAAAAATCAGAATAAGTAGAAGAATACGAATAATCAAAGAATATGGGAATATCATGAATATATTGTGATAAATCTGTATTTTTATATGAATAAAGCTTGCTCATCATCTCGTCGGAAATTTTGTTCATTGAAGAAAGAGCAAAATGTGCTTTTAGTTGAGGAAAACGTTTAGAGAAGTCAATATTTTCAGAAGATAATGCCAGCTGATTTTTTATGACATGATAACTCGCATTAATCACATCTTTATTTTTCCTGATCACATCAATATCAATGTCATTAAATGACATTTTAAGCCCTTCAGCAATAAAAATATGGGACAAAAGTTCAGGTGAAATAGTATCTTTTGTTTGTTTCAGCTTCTGTATCTGAGCATTAATACGAGAATAATATTCTTTTTTGTTGTTATTTAGATGATAGGTGTGTGCAACTTTTTCCATAAGCATAATTTGTTCATCAGAGATTGAAATATCATTATCTATATATTTCCAAAAATTAATACCGCCGATATTATAGGCAATTGCAAAAACCTTCTGATAATCCATCGTATTAATTTCATCTAGTGTATTGCCATCTATTTTTTGCAGGTGACGTTCTCCCATGCGAATAATGGATGGTAAATAAATAGGAGCATAAGTTTTTATCCACCAGTTTTTTGTTTCTTGAGCAATAAAAGCCCATTCCTGTTCCCGACTTTGGGAATCTTGTTTTTCAGGGAAGATTTTTCCTTCATCCACAGAATTAAAATAATAAGAAAATTTTCCCTTTTTGGCATTTTTTAAAAAAGCGGCTTTATCTTCTGCCAACAAATATTCATAACGAAGTGTCAACAATTCACATATTGAAGCAGAAATTTCATCATGCATACACATTTTTGTAAATTGTAAAGGAGAAAGATTTAAGTTCCTTAATCCATTTAAGACATTGTCACGATGTTTGTTTTCATGAACCATAATAGAGAGACGTAAGCTGTATAAGTCATTGTTTTCGATAAAGTTGCGAACAATAGATGTATCCGAACAAAAAGCAATGGTAGTAGTTGGTTTATCTAAAGTATCAACAGTGAATGTGATGTTGGTGGTTGGATTGGTAACGCTGGAGGTAAATTCAATAGTATCCTTATGTGGTAAATCAGCGGAAGAAATAGAAATATTTTTTCTTTTTCCTGCGATTCCTGCTAATGCAATAGCTGAGATAAGAGCGATTTTCTTTATTTTCATTTAATTATCTCTGTTTAATATAGATAAATATCAATGATAACATAATAACAAAATTGGACAAAAAATCAAGAGGGATAAAATAAATTTTAGATAGTATTGACGACCATAAACAACGGCTTTATAATAAATAATAAGGCATTCCCAAAACATAGGTTGTTATAATGAGCAAAAAAATGTTTCAAGGTGTCCGCTTTAATGGCAAGGAAACCGAGTTTAGTGTTTATTCCCCTCGAGCAGAAAGATTAGAACTTTGTCTTTTTTCCAATGATGAAAAACAGGAAACTCGTGTTGAAATGCAAAAAGATGATGCCGGATATTGGCACGCAGAAGTCTCAGGTAACCTTGAGGGACAAAAATATGGCTACCGTAGCTATGGGGACTATAACCCGGAGCAGGGGCTCTTTTTTAATCCTGCGAAATTGTTGGTTGATCCGTATGCTTTTGAGGTATCACGCAGCTTGAGTGATTTGAGCAATCCTGAAAAAGAAATTTTGTTAGGAAACAATAATATCGATTCGGCTCCTGTTGCTCCCAAGAGTATCGTCCGTTTGTTAGATAAAGAGAAGTTAGCACAAGATTATCCGTTTTTATATCGAAAGCCTAATTTGGAATGGCGTAATACTCATATTTATGAACTCCATGTTGGAAATTTTTCCGCTCAACATCCTGATATACCGGAAGACGAGCGAGGAAAGTTAGCTGCGATAGGAAAAAGTGTGAATTATTTTAAGGCAATGAGCTATAACCAGATTGAACTCATGCCGTTAACACCGACTATGGCAGATTGGCAGCTAGAGCAAGATAAAGGGCTTTCTGACCAATGGGGATATAATCCGATTAATCATCATGCAATTGATCCCAGATATGGAACTATTTATGATCTCTTATCCGTTGTGAATACACTTCATGCCAATGGAATTGAAGTGAGTATGGATATGGTTTTCAATCATACAGGCGAATTTGGAAAAGATGCGTTCCTGCTATCATATAAAGGATTGGCTCCGGAAGAATATTATCGCTTTAGTCCCGAAGATGGAAAAAGTTTTGTTAATACAACCGGCTGCAAAAATGGTTTTAACCCCAATACAACACACGGAAGTAATTTAATTAAAGACAGTTTAATGTTTTTCAGTGATGTTTGCGGTATTGATGCTTTTCGGTTTGATTTGGCCGGAGATTGCGCGCTTGATGAACGTTTGCAGTTTAATAAAGACAGTCGTTTTATGCAGGTTGTTAAAGAGGTTGAACAAGCAACCGGAGCAAAGATGAGTGGTGAACCATGGAGTGCGGTGGGTGGTTATTTTCTGGGACAAATGCAAGGTCTACATGAGTGGAATGATAAGCATGAAAAGGTGCTAAAAAAGTTCATTCGTGGTGAATATGGACAAATTGGCGGATTGGCCTATCATTTAGCCGGTAGTGAAAATATGAGCAAAATCAATATTTTTACCAAACATGACGGAGCAACTCAGTATGATTGGGCAACTTATTCGCAAAAAAATAATTACGATAATAACGAAAATAATCAGGACGGAACAAATGACAACCACTACAGTCCATCGGTCGATGATGCCCAACGTCTGACTAAGACAAAATCTGCACATGCCTTAAATACCTTAGCTCGAGGTGTTCCGTTAAGTTTGAGCGGAGATGAGTTGTGGCATACACAAAATGGTAATAATAATGGTTATGCCCGTAGTTTTCCATTACAGTGGGAAAAGTTTACGCCAGAACAGCGAGATCGCTATCTGTTTGAGCGCAAGTTAAATGCTTTTCGTTTAGAACATCCGATTTTCAGTAATATTGAAAATGCTTCATCCGAAATTATGCCAAACGGAAAACCATCGTGGGAATGGGTGAATACAAGCGGTGAGGCTATGAAACAAAATGATTGGGATTTTCCGTATAATCGTTTTTTAGGATATGTTTTAAACGGGCAAGATAAAGATGGAAAACGTTTTGATGATGATTTTCTCGTTTTAGCTTCGGGTAATCCGGATGGTGAAATAGCTGTTCGTTTGCCACAAGCTCCTAATATGGGGGATTGGAGTTTGGTTTTTGATACGGCTCAGTCTAGCCGGCACAAAGAAAATCAAACTTATCAAGCAGGATCATTCTACTCTGTTCAGCCTCAAAGTGTTGTTGTAATGACTGTTCGCCGGAAGAATAATCGAGCAAACGAGCGTCAACTATTACCTCAAACAAAAAATAGATTCAGAGAGAGGTAAGCTCTACCTTTCCACATAGAATCTTAATCGGTATTTTCAGATACAACCTCATTTCGCCAATCTCGAACATAATTTAAAATAAAAAAAGCACCCTGAAGGTGCATTTTTTATTTTAATGGTGCTCGGGGACGGGATCGAACCGCCGACACGAGGATTTTCAGTCCTCTGCTCTACCAACTGAGCTACCCGAGCATCAGCG
>CAYLIN010000040.1:0-11059 GCA_964383725.1 uncultured Azospirillaceae bacterium
TAAGCGCGTCATTGTTCGCGCACAAAAGGACAACAAAACCCCTCTACGTATTCACTCCGGTCTCATTATTCATCAAGATGACGGGCAATATAGTGAAACCGCACGAAAAATTCTTCGTGAAGGGACTTGTTTGGTGTAATAGCTTCTTTTCACGCCAAAAAATTAGTTGACAGGCAAGAATTTTACTTTTATAAGCAAAATGTCCGAGAGTTCGACATGGTGTCGAATTTTAAATAATTAATAAAAAAACCGGAGAAATAAAATGAAACGTACATATCAACCCAGTAAACTGGTTAGAGCTCGTCGTCACGGTTTTCGTGCACGTATGGCTACAGCCGGCGGTCGTAAGGTTTTAGCCGCTCGCCGTCAAAGAGGTCGTAAAAAACTTTCTGCTTAAGATTTAGACCAATCCACATGGTGAAAGTTCTTATCTTAAAAAAAAGAAAAGATTTTGTTAGAGCCGCCAAAGGTTTTAAGATGGTTGCCCCATCTTTAATTCTGCAAGCGGCTCAAAGTTTACCCGGAGCTTATCGTAAACTTTCTGATGACAGCTGTTTTTTGGGATTTACTGCCACAAAAAAATTGGGAAAAGCTTTTGTTCGCAACAGAACAAAGCGTCGTTTGCGTGCCGCCTCGCGAGAAATCTTTCCCAAGCATGCCTTATCAGGAATTGATTATGTTCTTATCGGACGATACAACACAAAAGACATTGACTTCAAACAACTCAAAGATGATATGAAGCATGCCCTCAAACGTCTTAATAAACAGATATCTCAAAATATTGACAACAAAGGGAATTCCCCTCAAGACAATGATACGCAAAACACTCATTCTGCTAATTAAAGTTTATCAAAAGTTTTTATCTCCGTTTTGCCCCGGAGTTTGCCGCTATCGCCCGACATGTTCCGCTTATTTTATCGAAGCCTTACAAATACATGGCGTTATCAAAGGATGTTTCTTGGGAATTCGCCGAATTTTACGCTGTCACCCTTGGGGAGGCTCCGGATTTGATCCCGTTCCACCCCAAAAAGAATCCGATAACAAACGATAAAAGCTTGCACACCGCACGGAATTATAATAAATATAAGCAAAAGATATTGATTTAAGGAGTTTTTTATTCATGAAAGAAGAAGTGAAAGGTCTTTATGCGGCCGTCATTTTATCAATCGTCGTTATTTTTGCCACTAATTGGTTGTTTCCGAAAAAGACACCTTTAGTAACCGAGCAAAAAACAACTGTTATTGAAACACCACGTGAAGAAGTCAAACAAGAGGCTGTTTCTTCAGAACCATTGATTTCTGTCAGTGATGCCGTCAAAAATGATAAACGCATCAAAATTGTCAACGATGCTGTAGAAGGGTCTATTCGCGTAAAAGGGGCTCGCTTTGACGAACTTTATCTTTCAAAATACAAAAAAACGCTCGCTGTTGACAGCGAAGATGTTGAGCTTTTAGCTCCTGTAAAAACCGAAATGCCGTATTATGCCGAATTTGGCTGGATAAGCACAGATAAAACACTCAACCTGCCGAACAACAATACGTTATGGCAAGTTAAAGGAAGCGAGCTAACACCACAAACTCCCGTTATTTTGGAATGGAATAATGGGCAAGGACTCAAGTTTGTCAGAAAGATATCTGTTGATGATAACTATATGTTTTCTATTGAACAGATGGTCGAAAATAACAGCAGTAAAGATATTACTCTTTACCCCTATGGCTTAATCAACCGCCGTTATGATGTGAAAAACGCACAAACTTCCGTTGTTCACGAAGGAATCGCCAGCGTTATTGATGAAACTCTGAAAGAAGTGAAATACAAAGATTTGGAAAATAAGAAAAAAGAGTTTAAAACCGATGGCGGTTGGGCCGGTTTTTCAGACAGATATTGGTTTACAGCTCTTATTTTGAACCACAATCAGGAAAATATGGTTAAATTTGCCAAAACAGCTCAAGATATGTATCAGGTAGATTTTGTCGGTCAACCCGTTTCTGTTTCCGCCGGAACTGTCGGCAGCTACAACAGCCGTTTGTTTGCCGGAGCAAAAGAAATCAAATTGTTAGATAAATATACGAAACAACTTAATATTGCCAAGTTTGATTTAGCCGTCGATTTCGGATGGTATTATTTTCTGACAAAACCATTCTTTTATATTTTAGACTTTTTATACCGCTTTATCGGAAATATGGGCTGGGCTATTTTGTTGTTTGCAGCTTTGCTTAGAGCTGCAATGTTTCCAATTGCAAATAAATCTTATGAAAGCATGTCCAAAATGAAAAAGGTTCAACCTAAAATTCAGGATTTGCAAGAAAAATACAAAGCCGACAAAATGAAGCTGCAGCAAGAAATGATGAACTTGTATCGTAAAGAAAAAATCAATCCGGCCTCCGGATGTTTACCGATGTTGATTCAAATTCCGATTTTCTTTTCTTTATATAAAGTTTTGAATATCGCCATTGAAATCAGACATGCTCCGTTTATCGGTTGGATTAAAGATTTATCTGCGCCTGATCCTCTGACTATTTCTGCATGGTCACATATTCCGTTGCCCGCATTTATTGATATTGGTATATGGCCGATCGTCATGGGGTTGACAATGTATGTTCAGCAAAAACTTAACCCGAAACCAGCCAATAAAGATCAAGCCAGAATGTTTGCCCTGATGCCGCTCATCTTTATGTTTATGTTGGGTCATTTTGCTTCAGGTTTGGTTATTTATTGGACCTTGAGCAATGTTCTTTCCATCATTCAGCAAAGAGCAATTATGAAAAAAGTTGGAGTTTAAGATGGGATTTGAGCCGAAAGAGTTCAGCCAAGAACAGCTTAAAGATGCGGAAGCATTATTCCGACAAGAAACCGTTTTTGTTTTGGGGGTTGCTAAATTAGAGCAACTCCCGTTAACGGAAATGCCGGAAGTCGCATTTGCCGGACGTTCAAATGTTGGAAAATCCAGCATTATTAACGCCCTGACGAACAAAAAGGGATTGGCAAAAACCTCTAACACGCCAGGTCGCACACAGCAACTCAACTATTTTAATTTAGCCGATGCCATCCATTTGGTTGACTTGCCTGGATATGGCTTTGCTCAAGCACCGGATAATGTTGTCAAACAGTGGCAAAAAGTCATTTTTGCCTATTTGCAGGGACGTGTTAATTTAAAACGCGTTTTTCTGCTTATTGATGCCAGACACGGCATAAAAAAAACAGATATGGAAGTAATGGAACTTCTAGATAAAGCGGCCGTAACCTATCAGGTTGTTTTAACAAAAGCAGATAAAATCTGCGCCAAAGAACTTGAAAAAGTTAAAGCCGAAACAGAAAAAACACTATCTAAACATGCGGCTGCTTATATATCCGTATTAGCAACCAGCTCAGAGAAAAATATAGGCATAGATATTTTAAGAGCTGAAATTGCATCTTTGATTTAATGCTTGCAATGCCAGAAAAAAATAAATAGTATGTAGCGGAATTACAAACTATTTAAAAATTTTTATGCCTATGGAATAAGTCTACTTAGCTTTTTCTCACCCCGCTACAAGAAGCGGCGTGAAGGTTTAACTCTCGTTCATAATCTATTAAAGAGCAAAACCATGAAAAAACTTTTAATCCTTTTAGCCTTTATGGCTTGGTGCGGTCTTTCTGTTTACGGTCTCATAGAACATCCAAAATGGTTTATCGGCGGTTATATACTGTCCATTGTTTTCCTTTTTGTAGAGAAACCCTTTTCGTTAGACCCGAATGATCCTGCTTTTGACTAATTCAATAGCCTCCCATTCCCTTTGTGGCATTGGAGGCTATTTTTTTTGCAACAAGCTCAATCCCCTCAAGAACACAAGAAAAATTTTCTGCCCCTGGATTACACGCATAAGCGCCAACTTTTATTATTAAAGGATTTTCAATAAAACGAAACAATCTTATTTGTCGAAAAGAAATACCGTCTAAAGAATAGTAAAAACAAACATCCCCCTGACGGCGTCGCGCACGATAAACCATCGTTTCCGGATATTCAGAAAGCTCAGAAACGGCCCAATCAGCAAAACCGCTATTTGTCACAACAGTCCCGATTTGAGGATTGGCAGAATCTGCAGATAAAAAGCCGATCTTAGCCCAGTTCATGCTATCAAGTCGCAGCATCAAACCGCTTTGAGAAAACGGAACTTGTATTAGATTACGCCACTTGATGGTCAGATCAAAATCTCCGGCTTGGGAAGCGAAAAAAAAGTGACCATTATCTTTATGAACACCATGAGCATTATTCTGCCAAAAATCTGTTGTATTTTTGACATTAATCACCATCCCGTCATCATTAAAACGGACATTTTCGGGTTCATTATACCAGTTAAAATCCTTAAGAGCGTCCAAAAGCATTAAAAGTTCCTTATCTGCTCATCCGGCAATGACTGTAAAACTTTTTCAAGCTCGCTATTATGTGTTTTTGGGGACACAATCTTTAATGTGACGATCTCATCTCCTGCGGCTGTTTTTGTCTTAATCCCCTTGCCTTTTAAGCGAAGTTTTTCGCCACTGGATGCATATGGCGGAATTGAAACAACAACTTTACCGCTAATGGTCGGAACTGTGACCTTCCCGCCCAAAACAGCTTCTTTCATTGTTATAGGTAATTCTATTAAAATATTTTTACCGTCTGCCGTAAACCATGGATGCTTATCAACATTAAGCGTAATCAAAACATCTCCAGCCGCACCACCCGAAAATCCGGGCTGTCCCAATCCTTTTAAGCGCAATGTTTGACCATCTGATGTTCCTGCCGGTATTTTGACATTAATATTCTTGCCATTGATATTGACTGTCTTTTCATCACCACGAGCGGCTGACAAGAAGTCTATTTTCATCGTGTAGTTTATATCCTCACCCTTACGAGGTCGACGGGATGACGCGCCGCTAAAGCCTTGAAAACCACCTTGTCTGCCACCAAATGCAGAAAAAATATCCTCACCGAAAATAGAGGAAAAGTCAAAATTTGCACCTTGTCCGCCGGAAAAGCCTCCTTGGAACGGATTACCGCCATAGCTATAGCCGCCACCGCCCATACCGGCACCAAAACCGGTCGGTTTGCCATCACAGTCTATTTCATTATTATCATATTTTTTGCGCTTGTCTTTATCGCCCAAGATATCATAAGCGCATGAAATTTCTTTAAATTTTTCAGCAGCAGCTTTATCATCTTTATTTAAATCAGGGTGATATTTACGCGCCAACTTACGGTACGCTGATTTGATTTCAGCCTCCGTTGCGCTCTTACCGACACCTAAAACGCCATATAAATCTTTATTCATCAATTTACTCTTAAAAAATTGCTTAATCCTATCTGTTTATATAGGACGAAGAAATCATCATTGCAAGCTTGTCCCTCTTAGCGGTTTTCAATTTTTTTGCAAACAAAGGTTGCTCGTCTGGCGTTGTTGCGATGTGTAACAACCTCATATAATGAGGCTTGAAGACCGCCGCGATTAAAACAATATTCGGCTGCAATCGGTGCGATTTCATCTACACGAATATTTTTATATTCATATGTTACATAATATGGGGACTTGCTGACAACTGTTGCGTTTGCGGCAATTCTATTATAATCGGGAGCAAAAATAACCTCTTCCCGCGAAGATGAACAAGCGGCAAGCAAAACTATTAGGAAAAATAAAAAGCTTTGTTTTATCATGATAACAACTCTCTACTCTTTTGCTGTTTGGCGGATTTTTTTTCTTTTTTATTTTCTATTTTGGGTTCAGGCAAACCTATTTCTTCAAATGTACCGTCTTCTCTTTTTAGTTCTCGAACAAAGAAACGACGCTGTTCCATTCGTTTTAAGGCTTTACTGACATCATATTCCACTACCTGTTCTCCCGTTTATATTCCAATTTTATCATCCGTTAGTTAAACATTATTTAATCCAGTTCACGATAAATATCTCTGCCGGCTTTCAATAAAATATTATAAACTCGTCGATTAACAGAATCTTTTGTTCTGGTGTTTTGAAGTTTATTTAACATACGTGTTAATTTACGCGAAAATGCCGGATTTTCACGTAAGCTCTCAACAGCCGTTAAATTTTCTTCATCATCAATTTTATGATTTACCACAGCCTTTAACGTCGCAATATATTGAGCATCTTGTTGAGCTGCATATTGAGCTTGCGCCGGAATTACAGCCAAAAACATCCAACAAAAAAACAATATCGACATTTTCATTTCCATGCTCTCCGTAAATAAAGCATTGTTTTCATATTTATTACATATATACTATAGATATTAGAATCGCTTGACTATGTAATTTTGAAAGTTATCAGCTATGAAAAAAACTTTGTGGGCCTTGCTTGATGATCGCATGGGAAGTGTGGGACAAGCCAAAGGAATTATACAAGCTTTAGACGGACGTTTTGATGTTACGGAAAAAAACATTGTTTATAACAAATTAGCCGCTCTGCCTAATTTTTTGCTCGGCTCGTCTCTTGTTTCTCTTGATAAAAATAAAAGCTCTTCTTTGGAAGCACCATATCCGGATATTGTTCTATCCATCAGTCGCAGAACGTCTGTTATCGCGCGCCACATAAAAAAGAAATCTCAAGGAAAAACACGAATCATTCAACTTTTGCATCCCGGAAATTATGGTTTGAAAGATTTGGATTTGGTTGTTTTGCCTGAACATGACAGAAAAAAACACAATCCGGATAACTTGTTTTTTGTTACCGGTAGTCCTCATCGCATTACCCAAGAAAGACTTGATGAAGCAAAAGAAAAATGGACTGAGACATTTTCTCATCTTCCCAAACCATGGATAAGCGTTATTGTCGGCGGGGCTATCAAAAAAAAGAAGTTTACGATTGAAAATGCAACCCTTTTGGGAAAAAGCATTCGCGAGCTTTTGCAAAAAACAGGCGGTTCCATCTTGATTACAACATCTCGTCGCACAGGTGCTGACGCTGAAAAAGCTTTGATGAACGAATTGAAAGATATTCCTGCTTATACATATCTCTGGGGGGAGAAAAAAGAAAATCCGTTAATGGGTTTTTTGGCTTGTGCAGACAAAATTGTTGCAACGGGAGATTCCGTATCTATGTGTTGTGAATCTTGCGGTACCGGAAAGCCTGTTTTGATTTTTTGCGGCAACAATTGGTTAACCCCAAAACATTTGCGTTTTGTTAATTCTCTCTATGATGGAAATTACGCTATCGCTATTGATGACGTTCAGGCTCTTTCTTTTGAACCGGCACAAACACTCAATCCATGCATGCCCATTATTGAGAAAATTAATCAGATGTTTTAGGTGTTTCGGCACTGGTTTTTGATTTTTTTACGGCTGTCACTTTTTGATACATGCGACCGAAAAATGTATTTTTGCGCCACGTAAAAGACATTCTGTTGCGGGCAAATGTATCTATCTCTCTATCCCAGAGTTTTTCTACAAACGGATGGCATAGGCGATTGTACATGCGCACGATATAGCGCAACGGATGCCATAACGTCGGATTGTGTGCATCAACAAAAATAACCTTACCCCCCTCTTTCACGGCATTTAAAGCCGCATTAACAGCTTTCATTTTGCTAACAACAGGAAGCTCAGACAACAAAAAATAACAAACGACAACATCATATGGTTCATCCGTCTTGAATGTTGTCGCATCTCCCTCTAAAAAATGCACCCAATCCAATGGAATTGCGTCTTTTTTGTGTTCCCGCATAATCGGATTAACATCTATCACATCATATTCGCCATAGACGCCTATACTCTCTGCAGCACGTTCTATCTCATCCCCAAACGTAATCCCCATTTGCAAAACCCGCTGACTGAGCCGAAGCTCTTTCACAACAGAATCGATAAGTTTGTTTGACTGCCCCAATAAACGAAGATTGGCCTGAAACGGTGTATCGCGTCTTTCTATTTTTGACAGACTGTTATATAAATCACCGTATAAAAAACTGCTATAAAAAGGAATTGCTTTTTTCTTCGCTCTTATCATATTAGCCATATCAACTCTCTTTATTCTGATTAAAATACTTTTCTATTAATAAAACACTTTTTTGGAAACAGTCCCGACTTTGAAAAATCAACTTATCTAAGCTGTTTTTTTCCGGATGCTTTGTCAGCTTTTCTTCAAGAGCCGCACATTGTTTGACAAAGCAATCCATTCCAAAAATCTGGCTACTGGATTTCCATGAATGAAATGTCAAACGCAAATGTTCTAAATCCATTGTATCTAAACTTGCCCATGCTGTTTCGGCATTAGATAGATATTCTTGCCAAAGCCATTTCATTTTTTGGGCACGAAAGATATTTTCATACTCCTGCAAATGTTTTATGTTTACCAGATTATCCATTTTTTGAAATCAGCCCTAAACGTGTTGCCTCCATAACCGCTCCAGTACGATTATAAACATTCAAAACTTTTAAAATTGCCGTTACATGAAGTTTTACCGTTCCCTCTGTCAATCCTAATTCATAGGCGATTTGTTTATTTGATTTGCCTTGAGAAATCAGACGAATCACATCAATTTGGCGAGGTGATAAAATATGAGCTCGTTCGCCATCGTTTTTATCTTCCGGAATAACCTCAATTTCTTTCAGCATTTCAAATTCACTACTTGAAGTATTGCGCAACAATTCTGCCGGAATATACACCCCTCCGGACAGAACTAAATTCACAGCACTGATAATGACTGCATTTGATGATGTTTTAGGAATGTAACCGGCAGCTCCGATATCTATAGTTTTCTGAACAATCTCTTTATCAAAAACCGCAGACAAAATGATTATCGGTGTCTCCGGCAACGTTTCGTGTATTCGTTCAATAGCTTGAAGCCAATTAGCGCCGGGCATTGCTAAGTCTGTCAAAATTAAGCTAAAATCTTTATCTTGTTCAATAATACTAAAAATGTCACTGTAACTTTTTGCAAAAACCAACTGAACATCAGGATTCATATCTGTCAGTATCAGTTCCAACCCTTTTAAAAACAATTCATGATCATCAGCCACCAATATTTTCAATTTCATTCTCCCTTTATTCATTCCAATCGCCTGCAACCGCCTGCCAAACAGACAGGGCTGCCGCTACGGCTGTTTCTGCCCTCAAAATTCTTTTTCCCAAAGAAACCGCCTGTGTGAACTTTTGCTGCCGCAACAAATCAAATTCTTCCGGCGCAAAACCGCCTTCCGGTCCTATCAAAACTGCCGCTGGCATTCCTTTATTTTGATGAAAAGTCGTCATTGTCGGCGCACCATTTCCGCTCTCATCCATAAAAAACAATTTGCGCCTAACGTCCCAATTTTGCAAAAGTTTTTCTAATGATACTGCTTCCACAACCTCAGGAACCTCAACACGACGACACTGTTCGGCTGCTTCTATCGCTTGTGCCTGAAAGCGTTCCAAACGCACTTCTTTATTGATTGTATAGCGGGTTATTACCGGACAAATTTTACGCACCCCTAATTCAACAGATTTTTCAACAATAAAATCTGTACAATCCTTTTTAACCGGTGCAAATAACAGCCAAATATCCGGACAAAACGATACGGGCTTCGTCTGTTGCACAACATCCAGTACACACTCTTTTTTATGCGCCACGGTCAAACAACAATCGAACTCACCATCCTTGCCATTAAAACAACTTATAATCGTTCCTTCCGAAAGCCTCATAACGTTGCTGATATAATGCGACCGGCGAACATCTAATACTATTTGCTGTTTTTCAGCTAAAGGCTCTTCCACAAACAGCCTGATTTTATTTTTTTGCTTCTCGCCCATTACTCAATCCTAATCCTTAATACCTTGCTCTGCAGCGATTTATATGGAGCTTCTGTCGTCATTTTATCAAAATAAACCGTTGTTTGCCCCGATTTTAATGTACGAAAAGTTTGAATCAGTATATCATTGTCATTTTTGCTTTCTGTTTTTTCCAAAAACTCATTTTTACTGTCTATAATCCAGCGGCTTCCCTCTTGTTGAGGAAGAACCACGTAAAAAATATAATTGTTCGGAATTGCGGCTTGCAAGGTTGTTTTTTTACTTCGAAAATCCACAACCAAAGCCTGAGGCGAAACTTTACCAATGATTTTATCCGCTATTCCGCTCTTATCAACATTCATATCTCCGCCATACGTTGCATAGCCGGGAAGGAATCCGGCAACCGCAGGCTTGGCATTTCCTCTTCCGTTGCGTCCAACGTTATTGTAAGATAAAGCTGAAGACATATCTTGAGCAAAAAAAGCTCTTGCATTTTCAACCGAAAACAGCAGAAAGAACATTATCGCCAAATTTCTCCAGATTTTCATCAGTAAAACCTCTGCATAAAAAGTAAATTATGATACACTTCTTCAGTATATGGTCTATCTTACATTACATAAAGTAAACTTTTCGTTACAAACGAACAAACGGATTTGAATATGATTATTACAATAGACGGACCGGCTGCTGCCGGTAAAGGAACTCTCGCTTCAAAATTATCAAAAAAGTATAACTTGGCTTATTTTGATACAGGTATGGTTTATCGCGCAGTCGGTTTGGAAGTCATGCTTGCCGAAGGTAATCCGGAAGACGAGGAAACAGCAACCGTCTATGCTCGTCAACTTTCGTTTCAACGTATGATGGAGTTGTCTGCGAATCCAGAATTTCGCAGTGCGACCGGCGGAAAATATGCCTCTATTGTTTCTGCTCATCCTCGTGTTCGAGAAGCTTTACTGCATATGCAACAAAATTTTGCAAAAAATCCTATCTTTGCCGACGGTCAGAAAGCTGATGGAGCTATTTATGACGGACGAGATACCGGTACGGTGGTTTGTCCTTCGGCCGATGTCAAACTTTTCATCACCGCTTCTCCGGAAGTGCGGGCAGAAAGACGCTACCATGAGTTTGTCAGCAAAGGTCAAACACCGCTGTATGCCGATGTTTTAGAGGATATTAAAGCCAGAGATAAACGTGATAGTGAACGTGCAACAGCCCCGATGAAACCGGCTGAAGATGCCATTATTTTTGATACATCTGAACTGTCAATCGACGAAGTTTATCAAAAAGCCGTCGAAATCATCGATTCAAAGCAATAAAATACTTGAA
>CAYLIN010000041.1:0-10989 GCA_964383725.1 uncultured Azospirillaceae bacterium
TTGCCGGTGCTTTGTCAGTTGGTATCGGTTTTGGTTTGCAGAATATCGTCAACAATTTTGTATCCGGTATTATCCTGTTATTTGAACGTCCGATAAAAGTTGGAGACTGGGTTATTATTAATGGTGAAGAAGGTAAGGTTAAGCAAATCAATATCCGCTCAACCGAAATTGAAACATTTCGCCGTGCCAGTGTGATTGTGCCTAATGCAACTCTGCTATCCGGAACAGTTACAAATCTGACACATAGCAACAATTGGGCACGCTATGGCGTGAGTGTAGGGGTTGCTTATGGTTCGGATACGGAAAAAGTACGTGATGTATTATTGGAATGTGCTCAGAATCATAAAAAGGTTTTGAAAAAGCCTGAGCCATATGTTGTATTTAAAGAATTTGGCAGTAGCAGTTTGGATTTTGAGTTGCGTGTTTATGTGAGTGATATTTGGTCCGGTTGGACAGTGCCGAGTGACCTGCGCTTTGCAATAAACCAACGTTTTATTGAAGAAGGAATTGAAATTCCATTCAGTCAGTTGGTTGTTCACCAAGGTAGTGAAGTATCTCAACAAACAGAAGCGCAATTCTATGCCGGTAAAAAGAAAGGTGAAAAAGATGCTGCTAAATGAGCTTAAAAATAAGAACGTAATGATTTGGGGGCTTGGTGCTGAAGGAGCGTCTGTAAAATCCTATCTTGAGAAACATCAATTGCCCAAGAATATCAGCGTTTATGAGGATAAAGACGGGGCAGAGCGGTTGGAAGAGCTTCTTAAACAAACCGATGTTGTCATTCGTTCACCGGGCGTAAGTATCTATAAAGATGGATATCAAAAAATTCATCATAGGGGAATCAAAACAACCTCTAGTTCCGATTTGTTTTTGAGTGAAATGAGAGCAAATCACCTGCATACAAAAGTTATCGGAATTAGTGGCTCAAAAGGCAAAAGTACCAGCGTCAGTATGTTATATCATATGATGCAGGCGTTAGGATGTAAGGTTGCGCTGGGTGGAAATATCGGTAAACCGTTAGTTGAATTGTTAGATGAAGAATATGATTATGTCGTGGGCGAATTTTCAAGCTATCAAGCCAGTGATTTGACTGTATCTCCGCATATCGTCATGTTTACAAATTTGTTCTCGGTACATACAGATTGGCACAATGGGCATACGAATTATTGTCAAGATAAGTTGCACCTTGCTCACAATCAAAAGGACAATGAGATTTGCTTGATTAATGATAGAAATGAGCAATTAAAAATGTTTTGCCGCGGAATGAAAAATGTTCAAATGTATAATGTTGTTGAAGGATTTCATGCCGAGGGAAGGGAACTGTTTGATAAACAAGAAGTCCTCGTTAATATTGGTGATTTGAAAATCAGTGGCAATCATAATTTGGATAATCTTGCAGGTGTTTTAGAGATTGTAAGAGTTCTTGGACTTGATATTAAAGCGGCAATTGAAAGCTTGAAGAGTTTTGAACCCTTGCCACACCGTTTACAAAAAGTTGCGACAATTGATGGTGTATTGTTTATTAATGACAGTATATCAACCGCGCCGGAAGCCGCCATTGGTGGTATGAAGAGCTTTGATGACAATATGGCAATTATTTCGGGTGGTATTGAAAATCAGCAAGATTATACCGATTATGCCAAATTTATTCAGGAAAACCCCAAAGTGAAAGTCGCTGTCACATTGTTTCAATGTGGAAAACAAATTGCCGAAACGATTCGTCAATATGTCACCAGAGAAGATTTTACATTGATTGAAGCAGAGAACCTGAAACAAGGGGTTGAGCAAGCTTTTGAGAAATTAAAATCTTATGGCGGAACATTGGTATTGTTCTCACCGACAGCGCCGAGTTTTGGATATTACAAAAACTTTATGGAACGCGGACAAGATTTTATAAATATTGTAAAAGAGCTTGAAAAATAAATTTGTTTGTTGTAAAAAAACAAACGATGCCGGTTTAGCTCAGTTGGTAGAGCAACGCATTCGTAATGCGTGGGTCGAGTGTTCGAGTCACTTAACCGGCACCATTTTTTTACTCTAAACATCTCCCTCACATCCACACACACCACATCACCATCATTGCGAGTAATGCATCCGTAATGTGTATCTTACATCTGGGGGCGTGCGCTAACGTGATGAGCTGCCAACGATTAGGCTGCGAGGCTGTTGTGGAATGTAGATTTATTAGCGAGCGAAATAAACGACAAACAGTCACTTATGGTCTTTCCCTTATATATGAGAATAATAAAAAGGTTGCAATTTTGTCTATGTTATGGTACTATTAGACAATAATATGTGGAGGCAATCATGACAAATAATCATTCTGAAAAAATGCAAACTTTATTAACTTTAGGTATGGAAATAGGTTTTACTGGTAAAGAGCTTCTATCTGAAAAAGAAGAAATGCTGTTTCCAGAACTCACTAATGCTTCTGTAATAAGGTATTGTGAGCGTGAAGATAAAAATGGTAATCACAATAGCTGTATGACAGGATTTGATACAGGGGGAAATATTTTGTTTACCTATATGTGTAAAAATATAGATCATGTAACTAAAGAGGAGATATATAAAACAGGAGAAGGAAAAGTTCGAACAGGAAAAGGGACCCATTTTGCGTTACCAGACAGTGTCGAATGTTTGTTATTGGGAAACCAGAAAAGAGCAAGACAAGAAGCGAAATTATTGTCAGAAAAGCTGGCTAAACCATTAAAGATAAAAAATGGCGAACTTCGTTTTAAGGAAGATGGATCATTTATGTTTAGCGGAAAAGATATTAATACAAAAGAAATGATGGAAATGTTTTTACGTCCTAACGGTTCAATAGTTGCTCATATTGGAAATGAATATATTGAAGGAAATTTGAATACAGGGAAAATTACTCCGGAAAGTAAAGAAACTACTCAAAAACTGCGTGAAATAACAGGAAAAGTGCGTACCGGATTAAGAGGAATGGCAAGGAACTTCTTGAAAGAAAGAGAGACAACACGATAAATGTAATCGTTATTCACGAAAAAGCTCCTCTTTTCAGAGGAGCTTTTTCGTGAATAGATCAAAGTTATTTCTTCGCTAACTGTTTTTGATTGTTTTGAGCAAACATTTTATTGTAAGAGGTTTGTAAACCGGCAACCATTTTCTTGAATTTGGTTAAGTTTGCACCAGCTAGATTTTCACCTGCGGAGGCTTTAATTGTTCTGGGGTTAACACGTCGTCCATTTTGAACAACTTCATAATGGACATGAGGACCGGTAGACCGTCCGGTACTGCCGACATAACCGATAACCTGTCCTTGTTTAACTCGTACACCGGGGGCTATTCCGCGAGCAAATCCTTTCATATGTCCATAGGCAGTCGAAAATTCGGAGTTATGACGAATTTTAACGTAGTTTCCATATGCGCCATTATATTTTGATACTTGTACAACACCATCACCACCAGCAAGAATTGGCGTGCCGTAAGGAGCGGCATAATCAACACCCCAGTGAATTTTGTAATGTTTCAAAATCGGATGATAGCGTTTACCGAAAGGCGAGGAAATACGAGAACACTTATCAAGCGGCATTTTATAAAGAGTGCGTTTCATCGCTAATCCTTTTTCAGTGTAATAATCTACATCGCCACTTGAATTTTGGAAACGATACAGGCCGATACGATCCTTGCGCATAATTAAACCGGCATAGAGAATGGAACCTGTTTTTGCAATTTTACCGTCAGGAGAGAGCTGATTTTCATAAATAATCTCAAACTTATCTCCTTTGCGAACATCTTTTCTAAAATCAATAGAATATGCAAATATCTGAATAAAGTTATTAACGATTCTGGCAGGAACACCTTGACGTTGCATACTTTGAGAGAGAGTTCCGCTGATTTCTCCCGTTACGCTGTTAATCTCATTAATAAGTTCATCTTTTTCTTTAGAAATTTGAAACTCACCGTTTTTATCCAAAGAGAGAATGATTCGTTCTCCAATTTGCGGGGAGAGTGTGAGCGAATAAAATTCAATGATTTCATCGGATTGATTATTAACTAAAAGAGAGGCCGCCAACTTTTGTCCTGCCTTTAAATCTCTGGGGTCATAATATTGCTTAATTTTACTATAAGCAGTATTGGCTGCGCTTCGGTCAATATTCAAACGATTAAGGATGGCAATCAGGTTATCCCCTTTTTGAACAACAATTTCGCGAACGACTTTTTTGTTCTTAACCAAAGAGGAAACAACATCAAATAATGACTTAATGTTATTAACGGAACTTTCCTGATAGATTTCTTGCGGAGCTGTCAAATTATTGACAACGTTATTTTCAAGTTCAAAATAGTTAAAACGTTCGTTAGAGGAAACAGAGGCGTTAACATAATTATTATTTGTCAACGAAAGAATAAAAGCGCCGGTCACAGCTAAAACATAACCAAACGTAATCATCTTACGTTTTGTTCTGTGTTTCATATTAACGTTTATGTAACTAAGCAATTTTTTCAATGATACCACTCCATCATTCCACACTTGGTGAAATATACAAATATCTATCAGATTAAGAAAGTATTTTATGGTTTTAGTGTGTATAAGTAAGTTTTCAAAAGCGCTATAATCTTCTTATAACACAAAAAAATAAAAAAAATATAAAAATTAAAAAAAAAGACTTGCTTTTATTTTTTTTGTTAGTTATAAAGAAGCTCGTTAATGCAGTGGGGGTGTAGCTCAGTTGGTTAGAGCGCCTGCCTGTCACGCAGGAGGTCGCGAGTTCGAGCCTCGTCACTCCCGCCACTAAATAAGCCACCTTTAGGGTGGCATTTTTTTATTGTAAACAAAAGTAAGAGGATAAAAGGAGAGAAAAATGGCCGAAGACAATCAAGAGAATAAATCCGGTCTGCTAAAGCGCTTATTGAAAGCTTGCTTGCGTTCACCTGTAAATTTCCTTTTTTCTTGTGCGGTTGTTTATTGTGCTTTGCAAGCTTATGTCTTGGCACCGTCTTTGATAAATAAGATGATTCTTCTTGGTGTGGTTGGCTTATGGATGATTTGGTTTTTAGCCAAGCACCTGATTGTGCTTTTGGTTGTATTAGCTTTATTGGGCGGAGGAGCTTATGTCTATTACGAGCTGACCGGAAGAGAAGCCCGTAAATGTGAAGAAAACGGGGGATTTTGGAATAAAAATACTCAAACATGCGAAGAAAAGGTTTCTCTTTTTGATAAAGTGAAAAAACTGTTTGAATTTCAAACTGTAAAATAATTCTCTTTTAGATTTTTTAACTTTTACCAATTATATTATAACCTGACAGAATTTTTTTAATGGAGGGTTATATGGACCAAACTTCTAAAAAATTTGCAATTATCGGCAAAATAAAATCTCTGGTCAGTAAAACCGGTCGCAGTATTTTTTGGCGAGGAAAACCCAAAGATAATGAAATCTCTGAGTTAATTGCACAAAAGATACAGAAAAATTCATATGATTTGAGTCGCCAGCATCGAAAAGATGCTTTTACACCGCCATATCAGGCACTTGCAGAACAATTGCAAGTGGAAGATGAACAAATTGTGCAGGCAGCAATTTATAATTTGGCTCATATTGCTATGGTTCGCAAACAATATCGGCATGAGATTATAAAACTGTTGAAGGAACATGTTGCAGATGAAACAAAAACGCAGTCTCAGCGTGATTATGCCGCTCAAAAAATAAAAATGATACAAGATAGAAGATAAAAAAATCCCCGACAAATTGCCGGGGATTTTTGTTGATAATGGAAAATTTATTTCCGAACAGAGCCATCTAAGTCATATTTGGTGACTTTTGCTTTAGAGTTAATATCTCCAAAAACACCAGCAGCCGCATTTTGAGCTAACATAGCTTTTAATTGAGGTTCAACTTTTTCTAAAGGCAAAGGTTTGGCATCTCTGCTGTCTTCAACTAAAATAACATGATAACCGAATTGGGTTTTGACCGGAGTCTGAGAATATTCACCTTTTTTCATAGAGAATGCAGCTTCACCGAATTCCGGAACCATAATATTCTTTGTAAAGTAGCCCAGTTCAGCCGGTTCTTTAGAGTATTCTTTAGCCAATTTATCAAAGTTTCCACCCTTTTTCAGCTTGGAAATAACTTCATTAGCCTTAGCTTCTGAGTCAACCAAAATGTGCTTTGCTTTAACCTCTTTTTCAGCCTTAAATGATTTTTTGTAATCTTCATACAATTTTTTAATTTCATCTTTGCCGATTTTTTTATCAATTTGTTTTTCAATATAAATTTTGCGTGCTAAATCTTCTTTAGCAATTTTCAGCTGAAGTTTATATTCGGGAGTTTCTTCAATCTTAGCTTTTTTAGCTGCTTGATAAACCATTTTGCCGTTAACAAAAACATCAAGTGTTTTAGCGTAAAAATCTTTGAATGGAACCTGTTTTTTAATTTCCGGATTAGTGTTATAGGCTTCTTTAATTTCGGCGACGGTAATGTTTTCACCGTTAACAACGGCGGCAACACCGTCTTTTCCTTCAGCCAATACGTTTCCGACATTGAGGGTAATCATGCCCATAACGGCCAGAGCAATATATTTTTTCTGCATAAATATTCTCCTTTGTTAAAGAAATTGTCTGTGACTTTTATATAATAAAATTGATTATATTTCCAATGTTATTTTTTACGGCGTTTATAACTTTATATCAGTGTCTTGACTTCTGAGCGTTAAAACACTAAATGTAGACTAATGAATATATTTAAAATAAGGAAAAAAATACATGATAGGCGCAATTGCACGCAAAATTTTTGGCAGTGCCAACGATAGATATATTAAAAGATTAAGCAAAACAGTTCAGCGTATTAACGCGTTAGAGCCGTCAATCACCCCTCTGACAGATGAGGAGTTACGGAATAAGACCGAAGAGTTTCGCAAACGTTTAAAAGACGGTGAAACACTGGATGATATTTTGCCGGAAGCTTTTGCCGTTGTTCGTGAAGCCGCTAAAAGAACATTGGGACAGCGCCATTATGATGTTCAGTTAGTCGGTGGTATTGTTTTGCATCGTGGACAGATTGCCGAAATGAAAACCGGTGAGGGTAAAACGCTTGTTGCAACCTTGGCTGCATATTTGAATGCTTTGGAAGGAAAGGGTGTTCATATCGTAACTGTCAACGATTATTTGGCTAAACGTGACGCAGAATGGATGGGACAGGTCTATCGCTTCTTAGGAATGACTGTTGACTATATCGTGCATGAAAAAGATGATGATGCGCGCCGAACTGCTTATAACTGCGACATCATTTACGCCACAAACAATGAACTCGGATTTGACTATCTGCGTGACAATATGAAGTTTAGCCTGAAAGAAATGGTGCAGCGTCCGTTTAACTTTGCCATTGTCGATGAAGTCGATTCTATTTTGATTGATGAAGCCAGAACACCATTAATTATTTCCGGCGCGGCAGAAGACAGTTCTGAAAAATACATTTTGGTTAATAAGATTATTCCGTCTTTGGTCGATGCTGATTATGAAAAAGATGAAAAAGCTCGCAGTGTGACATTGACTGAAAGCGGTATGACACATGTTGAGGCACTGTTAAAAGAAGTAGGGCTGATTAAAGAGGGCGGGTTGTATGATATCGCCAATGTCAGTTTGGTTCATCACGTCAATCAGGCTTTGCGCGCTCATAAAATGCACATTCGTGATGTCGATTATATCGTAAAGAACGATAAAGTTGTTATTATTGATGAATTTACCGGTCGTATGATGGAAGGGCGTCGTTATTCTGATGGCTTACATCAAGCAATTGAAGCCAAAGAAGGGGTAACTATTCAGTCCGAAAACCAAACTTTAGCATCTATCACATTCCAAAATTATTTCCGTCTGTATCCAAAATTATCAGGGATGACCGGTACGGCAATGACGGAAGAAGCTGAGTTTGGCGATATTTACAATCTGAGTTGTGTTGAAATCCCGACCAACAGAAATGTCCAACGTCAGGATTTGCATGATGAAATTTATCGTACCGAAAAAGAAAAGTACGAGGCAATTATCAAAACTATTCTTGAATGCCATGAAAAAGGTCAGCCTGTTTTGGTCGGTACAACATCTATCGAAAAGTCAGAATTGGTTGCAGATTTGTTGCGTTCTAAGTCAAAAGTTAAATTTGAGGTTTTGAATGCTCGTCACCACGAACGCGAAGCTTCTATCGTTGCTCAGGCCGGTGTTCCTGGAGCAATTACTATCGCAACAAATATGGCAGGACGCGGAACGGATATTCAGCTTGGTGGTAACGTCGACATGCATTTGAAAGAATTGCTTAAAGGTGATGAAACCGAAGAGCAAATCGCTCAGCTGCGTGAAAAGATTAAAAAACAGGTTGAAGAAGATAAACAAAAAGTTTTGGAAGCCGGTGGGTTGTATATTATTGGTACGGAGCGTCATGAAAGCCGTCGTATTGACAACCAATTGCGTGGACGTGCTGGTCGTCAGGGAGATCCCGGAACATCTAAATTCTACCTGTCTTTACAAGATGACCTGATGCGCATTTTCGGCTCTGAAAGAATGTCTGTAATGTTACAGCGTTTGGGCTTGCCGGAAGGGGAGGCTTTGGTTCACCCTTGGATTAGTAAAGCTTTGGAAAAAGCACAACAAAAAGTCGAAGAACGCAACTTTGACATTCGTAAAAACTTGCTCAAATATGATAACGTGATGAATGACCAACGTAAGGTTATTTATGAACAACGCAAAGAATTGATGGAAGCAGACGATGTTTCAGAAACGATTCTTGATATGCGTCATGAGCAAATCCGTATGATTATCGCTAAAAATATTCAATATGGCTCATCTCCTAAAGAATGGCCTGTTGAAGCTTTGCAACAAGATTTATCTAGAATTTCAGGTATTATTTTTCCGATTGCAGAATGGAGTGAAGAGCCTGAAATGGAATATGAAAAACTGGAAGAAAAAATTCTCGATGCCATTGATGGTCACATATCTTCCAGAAACCAAAATGTTCCCGAAAATATTTTGCGTATGGTGGAAAAATCAGTTTTGCTGCAAGAATTAGACGGCTTGTGGAAAGACCATATTGCCACATTGGATTATATGCGTCATACCATCGTTTTACGGGCGTATGGTCAGAAAGATCCGTTGAATGAATATAAGAAAGAGGCCTTTAACCTGTTCTCTGAAATGTTAAATCAATTGGGAGAAAAAGTAACATTCATTTTGTTGCGGACGATTATTCAAAATAATTCGGCAGATGCTTTGCAAAATCAAACACCTCGCCATAAAAATGTTCAGGAAATACATGAAACACCGGATGCCGTAGTTGGAGATAATGGTGCAAATACTGAAGTCGAAAAAACAGCTCCTTTCCAATATAATAAAGGAAATGTTGATCCGAACAATCCTGCAACATGGGGTAAGGTGTCACGAAATGATTTATGCCCCTGTGGTAGTGGTAAGAAATATAAACATTGTCACGGACAAGTTTAGTTTCGATTTTATAAAAAAATTCCCCGAGAAATATTCGGGGAATTTTTTTATATTTAAAATATTTTTGGATTATAGACTGAATAATTCTCGTGTTTTGTTAAAGGAAATTTTAGGGAAATCTTCCTTAGTTTTGTTCAAATGCCATGCATTGCGCGCTAAAAATACCTTTGCACCATCATGGTCATCTGCAATATTCATCTGGTTAGCATCCATAAATTTCTTCATTTCCGTTTTGTCATCACAGTTAAACCAACGTGCTGTAAAATATTGTGTTGGCTCAAACATAACAGGCAAACCAAATTCGTTTTTAATACGATCAGCCATAACTTCAAACTGTAAAACACCAACTACGCCGACAATCCATTCAGCACCGATAATCGGTTTAAAGATGCTGGCGCCACCTTCTTCAGCAATTTGCTTCAACGCATCACCTAAATGCTTTGATTTTAAGGGGTCAAGTGCACGAACAGATTTCAACAATTCCGGTGCGAAGCTCGGGATTCCCGTAAAGTTGATTTTTTCACCTTCGCTTAAGGTGTCGCCGATACGTAATTGTCCATGGTTGGGAATACCGATAATATCCCCGGCATAAGCATCTTCAGCTAACTCTCGTTCCTGAGCCAAAAACATGACCGGCGTCGGAACTTTAATTTCTTTACCTGTACGAACTTGTAAAAGTTTCATACCGCGTTTGAAGTGTCCTGAACAGATACGCATAAAAGCAATGCGGTCACGATGTTTAGGATCCATATTGGCTTGAATCTTGAAAATAAAGCCGCTGACTTTGTTTTCCTCAGGCTTGACTTCTCTTTCTTTTGCCGGTTGAGGGCGCGGAGTCGGAGCCATGTTATGCAAGCCTTGCAAAACTTCGCGAACACCAAAGTTATTGATGGCGCTACCAAAAAAGACCGGTGTCAAGGTTCCTTGACGATAAGCTTCCAAGTCAAAATTTGGGCAGAGTTCCTTAATCATTTCCACATCTTCACGTAACTTGGCAGCTAAGTGAGCCGGAAGAAGTTTATCCAGCTTTTCATCATCTAATCCTTGGCATGTTTCAATAGTGGAATTTATTTGTGATTTATCTCCGGTTTTATTCATCAAAATCAACTGATCGTTAATGAGATCATAACACCCCATAAAATCCCGTCCCATACCGATTGGCCAGCTTGCCGGAGTAACATCAAGAGCCAGAGTACGTTCAATTTCATCAAGCAGGGAAAAAGGGTCTTGTCCTTCACGATCAAGTTTATTGATGAATGTAATAATTGGTACATCGCGTAAACGGCAAACTTCAAACAGCTTTTTAGTTTGTGTTTCGATACCTTTGGCTGAGTCCAAAACCATGATGGCGGAATCGACAGCTGTTAAAACACGATAAGTATCTTCAGAAAAATCTTCGTGCCCCGGTGTATCAAGAAGATTAAATGTAATCCCTTCGTATTCAAAGTTCATGACGGAAGAAGCAACAGAAATTCCGCGTTCTTGTTCAACTTTCATCCAGTCAGAGCGGGCATGGCGATTTTCACCGCGAGCCTTAACGG
>CAYLIN010000042.1:0-10777 GCA_964383725.1 uncultured Azospirillaceae bacterium
TTTCCGGACACAGTTATTGATATTGAGGAACGCGGTGTTTTGACGGTGTTTATTAAAGCAGTCATCCGTATGGAAAATGGTATTCAGCCTTATTCAGGTGAGACCATTCAGCAAGGGATAGAACTTGCTTATTAACTCAGCCCATTTGGGCTTTTTTTTATGAAAGGAGCAAAAATGCTAAAAATTATTGAACTTCTCAAACTTAATCAGCCGTCTACATGGCGTGGTTTAATCAGTCTGCTATCCGGTGTTGGTGTGGCGATCAGTCCAGAATTAGCGGAACACATTGTTGCGCTGGCGGTTTCCGCGTTTGGTATTGTCGAAATCGTCCGGAGCGAGAAAAAGGAAAAATAAAATAATCCCCTGTGTCGGATCGGCACAGGGGAGAGTTTTAAAGGGGATAATATGAAATATCTAGGATGGTTTAGTTGCAGTGTGACATCGGCAGTAGCTTGTAAACTAAGGCTTTATCTCTAACTTGAAAATAGGGTATAAAGTGAAAGATATACCATCAACACCACGGATCCGGTCAATTTCTTCTTCAGCTTCAACATCAATACGCATCTGATCCAAGTATAATGCGTCCTCTTTATGTTTAAGGTCTTTTTCTAACATATTGAGTTGTTTTTGAATTTTTAACTCCATAAGTCTGTCTGATGCAGTGGCAAGAGAATCTCGAATTTTTTTAACTTCTTGTTTTGTTCCGGCAATATTTTGCTCTAATGCAGACTTTTTTCGGCTTGTCTTGATTTTAATGATATCCACATCTTCATCAAATTTGCTGGCATATTCCTTAATATAGAGTTCTTTCAGTTTTCGCTCTGTGCGTGGATCTAATACATCATTTGAGCCCCCTGTTGCTGTTTTCAGCCAATAGGATTTCGGCTCAGAATCTGATATGCACTCTTTTATGGGGTGATTGATAATTTTTCGGCATTCTTCGTCAGTCAAAAGGTTTCCGCTTTCAGTCCTACCTGTTAAAACATCATATATAGCTAAATAATGCCGTTGTTTATTTTTTAAGGCTACCTGATAGAAATCAATATTACATGGTTCTACAGGTTCTGAGCTTTTAATATTAGCTTTGTCGGCGCATGATATTTCTTTTAATATTCCTCGTACCAATGGTGTTGTGAGGGTAATACGCCCACCAGCCGGTTTAAAGTTTTTACTCATCCCATAAGAACGGCGGCCAGTATATGGCACGTTTCGCGTACTTGTGGCATAATAAAACAAGTGCGGTAATTCTATCTCATCTGGCAAAGTCAGCGTTTGATTATAGTCATCTATGACATATTCCGGATGCTTTGTTGCAAAATAAGCCTTAACAACCTCCCACAAATCCTGATTGATAAATTCAGCCTGTTCTTCGATATATTTGGGCGAAACTGAGACTTTCTCGGCAATATCCTTAGTAAAAGTAGTAAAAAGTGAACTTTCTGCAGTTGCAATAATTTGCTCATTTGCTGTGCGGTTTGTTTCCATATTCTCTTCAAAATCGCAGCGAATGTCGCCTAAACTACGCCGTTTTTGCAATACATCTTCAAGTTTAATATCAAAATTTCCGACAATATCATCCGACATACCGAAAATTCCTTCAAATTGCAGGGTGCGCTTGTTTATCAGCTCTAAAATACGCACATCGGCAATATTTTCCTTGCTTAAGAGATTAATAACTAAAACATCGGATTGCTGTCCTTGACGATGGCAACGGCAAATTCGCTGTTCCATTTCCACTGCATTATACAATAAATCATAATTGATGACTACTGGGCAATATTCAATATCCAATCCTTTGGCCACAGCATCATTACAAATTAAAATCTGCAAATCTTTTTCGGCACGAAAACGGAGCAAAGCATCATTTTCAGTATGTTTAATCACTCGATAACCGGCACTGGCAAGTAAATCAGCGAGAACAGGTACAGAGGCAAGGTTGTCTACGAATACAATCGCTTTTTGTGTTTCTTTACGAGCTTTCAGATGTGCAAATGTGGTTTTGATAGCCTTTAAGAATTCTTCCATTTTGGCTGTTCGTGTAATTTTAGCTGCCATATCGCGCATTGACTCTAAAATAATCCGTTCATCGCCGAGAGTGCGTTCAATCGGTGCACTAAGCATTGAAGCAAACGCTTGCGGTGATGAAGCTAAGATATGGTAAAACATCAATGTCAGTTGATAAGCATCCATTTGCGGATAAGCTTGCTTTTCTGCTAGATTCAGATATTTTTCAGTCAGATCATAAATCTTCTTTTCATCGTCTTTGGGGGAATAATTAAGCACAACCGGTAAACGGCGTGTAAAGTTTACATATTGACTAGCTTGGCTTTTGAGAGTTCTAAAGGCAAATTTTGATACCCAGTTGGCAAGTTCCGGATAGTTTTCCGGTTTTCTGAAATAGCGGCGGTAAAAACTGTCTGCATCCGGCAAAACGCTTTCATCAATAAAATGGATAAGCCCATAAATATCCATAATACTCATGGTTATCGGTGTTGGAGTTAACAGTAGTTTGAAAGCATCGCCAACAACATCTTTAAGGACTATGACCGATTTGTTTTCCGGCTTAAAGAGAAAATCCGCCTCATCAAATACAGCCAAATCCCACCGGATGCTCTTAAATTTTTCAGCTTCCCTTATAACATCATCATAAGTAACAAGGCAAATTCCTTTGCTGTCTGTGTTATATTCTGCCCATTTAATAACGGGGAGAGTAAATTCTTCATCAAGTTTTTGTTGCCATTGCGACATAAGATTTTGTGGTAGGACTACTAAAATATGCTCTTTACCTTCATACCAACGCTGAGCAACGACTAATAGAGCTTCGTAAGTTTTACCAAGTGAACCTTCATCACACAAAATACAGCCTTTTAGTACAGAAGAGCGAAGAGCAAAACGTGCCGCCGCTATTTGATAAGGCAAAACTTTAATTGTTGAAGAAGCATAAACAGCTAACAAATTGTCGTCATTACAAAGACTAGCCAATCGTCTGGCTTCTACCACGGCGGCAAATTCTGTTGGAAAACGATGCGGTCTAATCTCTTGCATGGATTATACCGTCTTTTTAAATTCTTGCCAATTGCGAACTGGCTTTTCTGAAAAAACAACATTCTCCAAAGCTTTAAAGTGCTGCGCACCACAATGAATTTTTTGTTGTTCTTCCGGTCTTAAGCCATAAAAATTGTCTGTTCCCTTTGTTTCCAGAACAAAATAGAGCTTTTGTTCGCCGTTTTTATCCAAATATACAGCCCAGTCCGGATTGTATGTACCGATCGGCGTGTCAATTTTAAAGCGACTTGGGATTTTGAAGAACATTTTAACATCCGGATCTTCATCCAAAGCAATAGCAAAAGGTCTTTCAATTGTTGAGCTATCGTAAATAACATAATCATAAACGCTATTTTTGACCGCCACAGCATTTCTATCCAAGTTTGCCGTCAATTCCTCATTTGAGAAAATCTCCATAACTGAATATTCTTCTCCGGCTAGTTTGATGTATTTAATTCCATCAATGGCCAATTTATGACGATTGCGTTGGATAATTTCCAAAACCTTTTCGTAAAATTCCTGCGGGTTTCTTAAAAAGTCTGCAGCTCGTCCGCTTTCTTGAATAATTTTGTTTACAGTAGAGCGTTTCAACAGAGTTTTATCAGAAATAAGACGCAAAATATCAGGCAGAACATCGTAATTTTGTTCTAAGTTCTGTATATATGTTGATCCAGCCTGTGAGGTGACTCCTGATTTTTGTACATCCAATTTTGCAGATTGACTGATGAGGCGCGCGGAGGCAATTTCTGGCATTTCGCGAATATCATTGATACTGTCTGCAATCAATTTCTCTAAGTCAAATTGCACACGGTATGTTGTTTTTTGCTTAATTTTATTCCAAAGTTCCAGGAATTCCGGCGAGATAATAGCGCGTTTGTTGAGTTTAACAGTCACTTCTTTTGAAGCTTCGCGGATATTAAGTTTATTTTCGCTCTTATTCATCGACTGCAAGACCGCACGCTGTGCGGCTTTAGACCAACGTTCGCTTAAATTTAGTGTACCGGCAGCCAACTGCGCTTTCATTGTATCTTTGATTTTACCTTTGTTATCGATAACTTTTTTATCTTTCAGCTCATCCATAATTGCGGCGGCTTCCTCATAAGAAAAAGTCTTTTTCTCAACAACAGTTTCCTTATAAGTCGTGCAGGCGAGTGTGGCAACTGACACCGGCTTAGCCGCTTTTAATGTTTGTACAACTTCTTGTTTTAGTGGCTCAGGCATTGGAATGCTGTCAATTTTAATCTCTTCAGCCTTAATTTCCGGCTTGATCAATCCTGTTTCATCGATTACGCCGAATTTTTGTAAATCTTCAACAATAGCGGTGGCCTCGCTTTCGCTGACTGTGCGTTCAACCTCGACTTCTTCGTCATAAGTATAACCGATCAGCATATCCAGTTCAAAAATTCCGAATTTAATGCCTGTCTCATCTTCAATTTCTTTTTGCAATTTTTCGGCAAACTCAGCAAAACTTTCGTTGGCAATCACGTGCAACACATTGATGTCTTTATCTTCTATCCGCTCTCCATCCTGATTAACGCAAAGACGCAAACCACGGCCGACCTTTTGACGGCAGGTGAAAACTGACTTCTGATCAATCAAAGTGCACACTTGAAAGACATTTGGGTTATCCCAACCTTCTTTTAAGGCAGAGTGCGAGAAAATAAAGCGGAGCGGACATTCAAACGACAATAACCACTCTTTATCTTTCATGATAGTATTGTAGGTGTCGTCATCTGCCAAAGTATCTCCCTTAGTATCTTTATATTTACCTTTTTTATCTTGGGAGAAATAGCCATTGTGTGCCTTGTTGACATCTGTATCAAATTTTGTTTTCAAAATTGCATATTTGGGCTTATTTATCAGCTCATTATAGCATTCTTCAAACATTTGGGCATAAATGCCTTTGCTACCATCTTCTTGGCGATATTTTTTAACCTCATCAATAAAAAATAGCGATAAAACTTTAATTCCCATGTCAAAATAGCGCAGTTCTTTATCAAGGTGGGTTTTGATAGTTTGATAGATTTGGGCGCGTTTAATGACATTTTCATCAACACTACCAATGGCTTTGCCCAGAGAAACATATTCCGAATTTGAAAACTCCACACCTTCAAAACCGCTTGTACAATCAATACCGGCAACAACATAACCTTCATAAATTTTGCGGTGGCCAGACTTAAGGAATAAATCGTCATTTGGCTTAACAGTTATAGTTTTGCGTGTAATATGGCCATTATTATCTTCTACATCAATTTCCACTTTAGCCGAAAAGCCATTGGCTGTTGAAACGTCTTTCAGAGCAATGTAAGGCTTGTTTGAATCGTTTAGTACCGAATTTGAGATAACACAAATCTGCTTTACTAATCCCATTTGGTAAGCGTCAACCGGCGTTAAACGATAAACAAGGTTTTGTTTTTCACGATGGGTGGCAGAATATCTGAGTACACACAGCGGATTTAATGTTGCGATGGCTTCTTTGGCTTTAGGGGTATTATCAACGCTTTGCGGCTCATCAATAATCACAACCGGATTAGTATCTTGAATGTAGCGCATGGCCGTTTCGCCATTAAGCTTGTCTTGCTCTTGATTAATAATATTTTCAGCTTTTTTGAACGCATCAATGTTGATAATCATAATCTCGATGTTGTTTGATGTAGCAAAAGTTCGTACATCTGACAATTTTGCTGAATTATAGATAAAATAACGATAAGGCACGCTGTCATACTGATTTTTGAAATATTCTTCAGTAATTTGAAAAGATTTATTCACACCTTCACGAATAGCCACACTTGGCACAACAATAATAAATTTTGTAAAACCATAGAGTTTGTTTAATTCTAGGATTGTTTTGGTATAAACAAATGTTTTTCCTGTTCCGGTTTCCATCTCAATTGAAATTGGCAAGGCTTTTCCGGTTTCTATCTCGGTTTGAGGCAGAGATTGACCTTTTTGAATATTCTTTAAATTAGCGGCCAGAGCCCCATCATCTAACAAGAGTTTATTACCAAAACCAAACTCATTTTGCAAAAAGTTCATCTGAGCAGAATTATCTGTTACCGAAAAGGTCGCGTTTGCTTTTTCCTGTCCTTTGAATAATTCCGTTACCGCATTTACGGCTTTTTCTTGAAAATCTTGCTTTTTAAACTTTAGTTTCATAGTCCGATCCTTTGCATTAAGTCGGCTTTTAATATATCTATTGCTATTGCAGGGATTTGTTTCAAAGTCTCGATACCAAAATTAGAAAGTCCACTTAGTATTTTATTGAATAAAGTATCATTATTCATACTTTCCAATAATTTATAACCGTTCATCGTTGGCCAATATTTTACATTTCCCATACATATAAGATTTCCGCTTACTGTTTCTTTAAATCCCAAATTATCTGCTGACGTTTCTATAAATTGCGCTTGATACAAAATAAAAAGATGGTGTCTTAATTTCTTTTCTGCTAAATTATCATCATTTTTAGGAGAGATTTGCATTGCTTCAAAAAGATAGTTTAAGCTAACTCTATCATCATCGCAATCGTTAATCGTGTTTAGTAATACCTTGATGTAATCTAAATCTAATTTCATCACATTATCCTTTTACAACAATTCAATCTCAATTCCCTTGTCTTTGCTTATGTAAAAAGCGTTTGAGAGGGCGACATCATCTTTGAAGGCTTCTTCGGCAGCAACGATTTTGGCCGGTGCGAGTTCACACATGGCGGAAACATCTTCAGGTGTGATACCACCATTTGAACCATCTAAGCATACAAGAACCAATCCATCTTCGCCAATGGAATAAACTTTGCGGCCATTCAGATTGTTTTCAAAAACTTTATAAGTTACAGGAATACCTAGTTTCAACATAACTTCATAAACAACATCAAGCTCGGAGCGACCTTTTTTAATACTCTCAATCATACCATCCATACGCGAGAATAAATCAGCTGTATCAGTACTGGCAAGAGGTGTATCATCCCACTTTGTTAGGTTTGAGGTATCTAACTTCAAAACCTTGAAACCTGTGTCAACATCTGAATTTTGCTCCTTAACTTTGGCTCCGGCACGGCGGATGCGCTCTTTGCCTATTTCACAGATGTTTTTATAGCCTGCCTTATAGGCTTCGGACTTTTCGTCTGTAATTTCGGGAAGTTGCACCATAATAAACTGGCGGTTGCCACCGTCTTCGGCGTTTAACTGCATGACAGCGTGCGCGGTGGTTGCTGAGCCGGAGAAAAAGTCGAGGATAATCTGAGGTTCTTTACCAAATGTACCAAGTTGCAAACATTTTTTGATGTAATCAACCGACTTGGGAAAATCAAAAGGAGTTTTTCCAAATAAGCTCCCCATCATCTCTTTACCATTTTCATGATTCATTTCTTTTTCTAACCACAAGCCTTTACTTTTAGTATAAAGACTAGTTCCTTCTAAATAATCTTTCCGAAAAACACTCCATTTACCTGTATTGGCAAGATTTGCAACTAAAAGATTTGTAAAGTTTGTTGCTTTTTCTAGTCCCCAGGTCCAACATCCATCTTCGCCTTGAGAGTTTCTAGGATATATCTCTATGGTATGTCTTTCTGTTTTAATTAACGATACATCCAATTTTTTAGGGTCTGCATATAACGGATAAAACATTAAAGGACGATTACTTCTGTTAAATACAGGATTACGATTTCTTAACTCTAACAATCTATATTTTCCATGTTCATCTTCTTTTGAATACTCAGAAATAGCTTTCGCATCTTTTGGTATTTCATGTAAACAATCAATATCAATATTTTTCGTATAAACTAAAATATATTCGTGTGTTTTAGCGATAAATCTATCAAATGTTCTTCCACGAGGGTTCGTTTGAACGATTACTTGAGCAACAAAATTTTCTTCTCCAAACACTTCATTACATATTTTTTTCAGATTATCTATTTCATTATCATCAATACTGATAAAAATAACACCATCGTCACGGAGCAAATTCGCGGCCAAACGTAAACGAGGGTACATCATATTCAGCCAGTTGGTGTGATAACGTCCCATTGTTTCGGGGTTTGATTTTGTTGTTTGGCTGGTGATTTCTTTGTATTTTGCCATCGGGTCTTTAAAGTCGTCTTCATAAACAAAGTCATTTCCCGTATTATATGGCGGGTCGATATAAATCATCTTAACCTTGCGGTAATAGGCTGATTGCAAGAGTTTCAAGACTTCTAGGTTGTCGCCCTCAATGTAGAGATTGTTGGTATTTTCAAAGTTGACGCTTTCTTCCGGACAAGGGCGGAGTGTACCCGTGGATCTTTTACCGGCTATCCGATAGCATTCGGATTTACCTTTCCACTCAAACTTATACTTTTCAAAATCGCTGTCGATATATTCTCCACAAAGGCTTAGAAGCTTATCAATATCTAGCTTGCCTTCTGTAAAACATTGCGGAAATACAGCTTTTAATTTTTCTTTATCAGCTTCAGCAATATCTAAGCTTTTGCCATCTAATTTTTTAATATCCAATTCTTGCACCATAAGTCCACCTTGTTGTAATTTATTAAAATATTTTTGCCATTTTAGGGGGCAAACATAAAAAAAGCAAGCAAAGAGACTCGTTTATCGGCAATTTTTATGGCGGGATTATTTCTCTGATTTTGCTGCGGGGAGAGTGGCTATACTTATGATTTCTAAGAAAAATAAAAACAGACTCATCATTAATGAGTCTGTCTTAGGTTTTGATAGTTGTTTTGTTTAATTTACAGAATCTTGCAAGGTTTTACCTGCTTTAAATTTTGCAACTTTTTTTGCCGCGATTTTAATTATTTCTCCGGTGCGAGGATTGCGGCCAGTTGTTGCTGCTTTTTTAGATACAGCAAAAGTTCCGAAACCAACCAAGCGAACTTCATCGCCTTTTTTCAGTGCATTTGTAACTGATGCAACAATCGCATCTAAAGCTTCGGCAGTGTTAACCTTTGTCAAGCCTGTTTCGGCGGCCATACTGTCAATTAACTCATTTTTATTCATCTATTATCTCCTTTATATAAATAGTTATATCATTTTAATTTAATCTGACAAAATTCTTTAAGTCAAATTAAATTAAAATCTGTTCAGTTAAAACTGAAATTAAATCCGGCATATAAATAAATGGCTTCGTTTTCATCAATCCATTTGGGTTTCTTTAGAACTGTTGCATAACCGATTGAACCGTCGAAATACCCATATTTTAATGAAACTTTGCCTCCGGCACCGGACAGAATTTCGGATTTCAAATCTTTATTGTTATTGTGGACATAGCCATAATCAAGAAATGGGCCAAAGTTAATGCCTTGTAAAATCTCATTATCGCTTTTTGCCAGAGTAGCAACATTAAAATCAAGATCGTTGCGGATTGTATATCCACTATCGCCTTGAACGCCATCATTGCGGAAACCGCGTACCGAATATTCGCCGCCGATATAATAAGCTTCTGTACCGTATAACTCATCAGGGCTATATTGTATGTCAACAGTTCCGGTATAAGTTGCATAGTTTAGCAAGTTCATTGTTCCATAAGCATATAGTTTCCATGCTTCATATTGGGCAGATTGGGTGTAATTGCCATGGTTGTCATTTAGGGCGCCAAACCACTTTGTACCTTTGTTATAGCTAGGGTTTAGGAATAAAACGCCTCCATCAAAGTAAAATGTTGAAGATAAACCAAGGTTGGCAATTGCTAAATCACGGCTTGAAACTTCGTTTTTCATCTTCAAATCAAGAATTTTGGTGTAGTTTTGATTGCGTTTGTAGGTAATTCCGCCACTGGCAGAGATCTTATAATGTTGTCCTCGAGCAAGCATTCGGTCAAGGCTCAGGGCATTAGTAACGCTGTTACCATAGGAATAGAACCGATCTCCGGTGTATAGGAGAAAGCTGGTGCGGTAATCAGACCACGAGAAATTGTTGTTCAAAGTCCAATAACCAAAAGGGACTGAGACCCCAACAGTCAAATAATCAGCGTCTCTATGATCTGAGTTCTTACTGGGAGCTTTGGCAAAACTCATATTTATTTGCTCGTTCAAGCCGAGCAGGTTGTCCTGTGCGGCACGTAACCCAAAACGGGTTTCTCCGGTAGATTCTGATCCAGCGTTATCCGTAAATACAGTAACACGGGTTGTCCCTTTAGGTTCGTTTGTAATCTCTACCTTGCTATATTCGTTTTTGTCATCGGGTTTAATTTCCATTTTGGCTGAATTTGATGCCAAGCGGTTAATTTGGTCAATTCCCTGTTCAATATCGCGTAGATTTAGTACATTACCTATCATAAAAGGGAATGCTGTCCAACGCATAGCATTTTTAATACCTTCAAATTTAGAGAGTTTACCTTCAACGATTTTGATTTGCAGAATACCTTGTTTGAGCTTATCTTGCGGCATTGTCATAAAAGCACGCGAAGTGATATAGCCTTTTTCAATATACAAATCGGTGATTTTATTGAGCATTTCGTTTATTTGGGGTAAACTCATGCAAGTGTTATTGTATTGTGCTATGGTTTTATTGATTTCATCTTTTGAAAACTTTGTATTGCCGGAAAATTCAATTTCCTTAACATTAACACAGGAAGTAACTAGATCCGGCTCCTTTTCCTGACTTTTCTTTTCTGTTTCTTGAGCTCGTGGCCGTTTCAAAGCGTTTTTTAGCTCTTGCCGGCGAAACTCCTCATTCATCAGGCGTTGTTGCTCCTGTTGAATGCGGTTCTGATTCTGCAACACAGACGGCGGCACTTGAGC
>CAYLIN010000043.1:0-2659 GCA_964383725.1 uncultured Azospirillaceae bacterium
AACAATCCCAACATGCGGTCAACATTGCTCAATTTGCTATTGCGGATTTTGCCAACCAGACGGCCTGTGGTCATAATCCAAACAATCAGGAACAAAATTAAAATAAACAAGGCGGTTGCAACACCTGCCAACCAGCCGCTTTCGATATAAAGCTTCGCAAATGGTGTTAAAATCGGCATTAGATAAACAATCGCAACCGTTCCCAGTACCCAGCCGATAATAGACAGCACTTCTTTGACTAAGCCGCGGCTAAGAGCAATCAAAGCGGAAATTCCGACAACAATTAAGATAATGACATCAAGATTATTAAGTTGCTGCATTGTTTTGTTCCTTAGTTAAACCAATTTATCAGGCGATGAACGTTGCCGATTTCAAAACGGTTCATTTCCACGTTTGTTTTCTTTTCGCTACTGTGTGTCGGCGGTGTAATTGCGCTCGTAAAGCCCAGTTTTCCCGCTTCTTTAAGGCGCAATCCCGGTTGGCTGACGGCACGAATTTCACCGGACAAGCCTATTTCGCCAAAAATAACCATATCCGCCGGTAATGGTTTGTTAGTCATGGATGAAATAACAGCCATTGCCACCGCTAAATCTGCCGCCGGTTCGGAAATGCGCAGACCGCCGGCTATGTTCAGATAAACATCTTGAGAACTCAGGTTTATACCACAACGTGCTTCCAACACGGCCAGAATCATCGACAAACGGTTGCTGTCCCAACCAACGACTGCACGTTTGGGACTGGCGTAGCCTGTCGGGCTGACAAGTGCTTGAATTTCCACCAAAACCGGACGAGACCCCTCTATTCCGGCAAAAACGCAAGAACCGGAAATATTGCCCTGACGTTCCGCCAAAAACAGTGCTGACGGGTTTTCAACCTCAACCAAACCTTGATCTTGCATTTCAAAAACGCCAATTTCATCTGTCGCACCATAGCGATTTTTAACGGCACGCAAAATGCGGAAGTGATGTCCTCTTTCACCTTCAAAATACAGCACAGTGTCAACCATGTGTTCCAAAACTCTCGGGCCGGCAATAGCTCCTTGTTTGGTAACATGTCCAACCAAAAATAAGGTAAATCCTTTCCTTTTGGCTTGCTTAATCAATTCATAGCTACAAGCTCGGACTTGAGCGACACTCCCTGGAGTGGATTCAACTTCTTCCAAATACATTGTTTGGATAGAATCGATGACTACCACCGCGGCATTTGATTTTTCCAGCGTGGCGACAATATCTTTGATGTCCGTGCAGCTTGCCAATTTGACAGGCGCTTTATCCAATTGCAGGCGTTTAGCACGAATTCGCACTTGGTCAATCGCTTCTTCTCCGGAGATGTAATAAACTTCGGGATTTCCTTGTAACTCAGAAACTTTGGCGCAGGCTTGCAACAACAGTGTTGATTTGCCTATTCCGGGGTCGCCCCCTACCAAAATTACAGAACCGGAAACCAAGCCGCCACCGCAAACACGGTCAAGCTCCTTGTTGCCGGTTGACAAGCGACTTAAATGCTGTTCAGCACCGCTCAGGGGTACAAAATCAATTATTCGTCCTTTTGATTTTTTACTGTTAAGGTTAGAAAAACCTTCGCTGCTTGCAACTTCCTCTACAATAGTATTCCATTCGCCGCAAGCATCGCATTTGCCTTGCCACTTGGGGTAAACCGAGCCGCAATTTTGGCAGACGTATTGTTTTGCATCCCTTTTAGCCAACTAGACCTCCACTTTAATCGGACCTTGTGAGCAACCGTTAATAAATTGGCAGACATATTCATTGTCTGTTTTTTCCATTTCCTTAACTGTTCCTTGCCAGATGATTTTGCCTTTGTACAACATGGCAATGCGGTCGGCAATTTTGCGAGCAGAAGCCATGTCGTGTGTAATAGTCAATGCTGTTGCACCCAAACCTTTAACTGATTCAATAATCAAATCATTAATTACGTCAGCCATAATCGGGTCCAAACCGGTTGTCGGCTCATCAAAAAAGATGATTTCCGGACGAGAAGCAATCGCACGAGCCAGACCGACACGTTTCTGCATACCGCCTGACAATTCTGACGGAGACAAGTCGGCAACATCCGGCGCTAAACCAACTTGGCGCAAAACACGAATAGCCTCAGTTTTGGCTTCTTTCTTGTTCATTTTTTTGTTTTCAATCAAGTCAAACGCAACGTTTTCCCAAACGCTCAAGCTGTCAAACAAAGCGCCGCCCTGAAACAACATCCCCATTTTGGAATGCAGAGCTTCTTTTTGTTTTTCGGTAATGCCGACGACTTCTTCGTCATCGACCAGAATTGAACCGGCATCAGGACGCAGCAAGCCCTGAATACATTTAATCAAAACAGATTTACCCGTTCCTGATCCGCCGATAACAACCAGAGATTCACCCTTGGGGATTTCTAAATCTACGCCATCCAAAACAACCTTTTTGCCAAAAGCTTTATGAAGATTGCTGATTTTTATTTTTGCTTCACTCATTTTTTAATCTCCTAAGCCTTATTTTGAGAAGAAAAGTTCGGTAATGATGTAGTTGAAAATCAAAATCAAAATAGATGATGATACAACGGCATTGGTTGTCGCAGCACCTACACCTTGTGCACCGCCACGGGATTTATAACCGTTATAGCATCCCATAACCGCAATAATAAACCCAAAGACAAAAGCCTT
>CAYLIN010000043.1:2759-10712 GCA_964383725.1 uncultured Azospirillaceae bacterium
TATAACCGTTATAGCATCCCATAACCGCAATAATAAACCCAAAGACAAAAGCCTTAGCCAAGCCGGTAGTGATATCTATGGTTTGCAGATTTTGCAGTGTTGAATTGACATAGTTAGCCGGATTGAATCCTAATTTATAAACACCGACAACATAACCGCCGAAGATACCGATGACATCACCAAGCATAACCAAAATCGGCATAACAATCAAACCTGCCCAAATGCGCGGGGCTACTAAGTATTTGAAAGGATTGGTTGACAGAGTTGTCAATGCGTCAATTTGTTCGGTCACACGCATGGTTCCGATTTCGGCAGCCATAGCGGCACCGATACGACCGGCAACCATTAAAGCAGACAAAACAGGTGCCAACTCACGCGTAACAGAAATCAAAACAACCTCAGCAACAGCCCCTTCCGCACCATAACGCATAAAACCGGAATAACTTTGCAAGGCGATAACCATACCGGCAAAGATTGTTGTTAAACCGACAACCGGCAAAGAATAGAAGCCCATGTCGATAATTTGACGCATTAAATTGCGGCCATAAAACGGCGGTGTAAGGCAGTTATAAAGTGATTGGGCAATAAAAACTGATAATTCACCCAAGCGTGACACAAATTTAACTAAGGGCTTTCCTTGCCGACGCAAGAAATTTTCGATATTAACAAGCAGCATAAACTTCTCCTGTAAAAAAATAATTTGCTTTAGTTTAGAGCTTTGCTCCTGAAGAATCAACCGCGAAGCTCAAGATCCGCACAGCTTTAGTATGTATTTTCAAAGCTTAACACAGCAATGATTTTTTCAACCGCGGAAAAATCTCCCCTCCAAATTTTAATTAAGGGGATCTTTATTCCCTCAAAATCCCAAAATTCAGGTTCAGGAAGACGATCAACTTCTTCCTTATTTTCCACCAATTTAACAATAAGATTTAGATTTACTGTTTCCACAAAAGGCACTTTTTTTATGCCTATCCCCCTTACCTCAAACAAGCCTTTGATTTTATCCGGGCAAGAAGCTGTTATCTTTTGTTGCTCAATATCTAAATTCACCCTATCATCAGCAACCAGAACTGCCTGATGATTGAGAATAAAACGCAGACACAAGTCAGATTTGCCGTATCCTGAATCCCCGACAAACAAAATACCGTTGTCTTTCCATTTGATGCAGGAAGCGTGAATATTTTTCATAAAACGACCTCAGACAAGCGTTTGGTTTTATCTTCAGATGATGTGGTTATGGTTACCTTACGCCCCTCACCGTCCGGCTCAATCAAAATACGGAAAACATCTTTTGGCAGATAGCCTTGCATTTTTTCAGGCCATTCTATCAAACTGACACCATCGTATAAAGCCTCTTCAACCCCGATTTCAAAGATTTCATCGGGATCTTTCAGTCGGTATAAATCAAAGTGATAAATATCAAACTTCGGCGCTTCATAGCTTTGCACCAGCGTAAATGTCGGACTGGGAACTTCTACTTTTCCAACTAATTTTTGAATAAATGCACGAGCTAAAACACTTTTGCCCATTCCCAAGGTGCCAAACAAGGCAAAGGTATCTCTTTTTTGAGCTATGGCCGCGAGTTTACATCCCAGTTCCTCTGTTTGTTGCTCAGATTTGAGGTAAAAAGTTCTACTTTCCATGTTTTTATCCCAAAGGATTGAGAATTGTCCGTTTACGTTTCGGTTTTTGCTTAATGATTTTGATATTGGGTTTGCGTGCTTGTATCTTTCGCCAATCCCAAGGCATATAAAATTCACCTTGCCACAAACCGCTGGTGTTGTTTTGAGCCTGTTGTTGGTATGGCAAATAAATGTCCGTATGCTTGGTATAAGCAACAGCCCAACCGGCATTAACTAATGCTGCTCCGATGTCATAAGCGCCTAAAGAGCAAGTCCCGGCCATGTTGCCGTTTTTATCTTGTTGCATAATTTTACATTCTACAGGATTGTCTTGCAACCAGCTGGATAACCACGCAGCAGCTTGACGTCCGCAACCATAAGCCCGACCATTAGCATCTGCACAATTTTGGTTCATTTCCGGAGCGTCAATACCATATAAACGGAATAAACGACCGTTGATGCTTAATGTATCTCCACTGACAACACGAACCGTCGAATATATTGTCGGTAAATTATCAAAATCTATTCCGCCGGATGAGCTCTCTTTCTTTTTTCCAAAAATCATTTCCATCCAACCGCCGCTTTCTTCTTCTGCCTGCTGAGGTTGTGATGGCGGTTTTTTTTGACCTTCTTCCTCATTTTGCGGAGAGGAAAAAGTTTCACTAATAGAGATGTCCATATCCTCATCATCTAAAAGATTTATCGTCGAGGTAGACGCAGATGCATTTGCCTGTTGTTGCCGGTTGGAAATGCTTGCTGAACTTTGTCCTAAGAAGCTTTTGATATTGTCTCCGATATTGCTTATTCCCCCATTAAAACCACCAATTGCATAGAGAATAAAACCAACAATCGCTAAAATTGCCAATACAGCAGGTAAACACCCCATGGCTCGCCAAGCCATTTTTGCAAAAATGTATAAAATTACCAAACCGACAATCAGCCCTAAAAAGCCTCCGCCTTGTAATAAAAGACTGCTGCTCTGCGTGCCGGCTCCTCCGACGAAAATTAAAAACAGAGCCCCCATACCCATCATACATTTTTTCAAAAATAACATGCCCGCATCCTATTTTACATTTTGAAAACTATATCTTGTTTTAGATTATTTTAGTAAAAATATAGTTACCAAATAAAAAAAGCGGAGTATATATCTCCGCTTTTTTGTTTTATTCACCGGCTACTTTTTTGCGGTAGCAGTGACAATGACATTCACCATCTCGTTCAATGTCTTGACGACATGTTTCTGATATACAGTACCGGTTGGGGTTTTGACCATCACAAGGACAACGATGCCATTCTCCTTCTCCAAACATCATTTTTTTTGCATTGGCAATTTTTTCTACGTTTTTGGTTGTGGTGTAACCAGCTTGTGAACATCTTTCAAGCATTTGCTCTAATATAGTCATTTCTTTATTTCCTAATCGATAATTTTAATTGAGAATTTTTCGTTTTGTGCCGCTTCATCTTCTTTAAATACAGCGTTCTGCTGAAAAGGTACGGCGTTTTCTTTTTTTCTTTCAAGCACACTAATAATCATATCAAGTTCAGCTATTGAGGAATATGGAATAACGACCTTTCCGCCCCCGTTTTTACCCGAACTTATTTGAAGACGCAAACCTAATTTTTTGATAAGATCTTTTTCGATTTGCTCTAAATCTTCACTTCTTTCCTTTCTTTCTTTTGGCTGAGAAACGGATTTTTGCTTAGAAACCAATTCTTCAACCTGACGAACATTTAAATCTTTTGCAATAATCTTTTTTGCTAATTCTTCAGCATTTTCTAGACCAACCAAGGCACGTGCATGCCCCGCGGAAAGTTTGTTTTCTTTAACCATATATTGAACAGATTGCGGAAGATTTAACAAACGCAAAGTGTTTGCAATATAGCTGCGTGATTTTCCAACAATCTGCGCTAATGCTTCTTGAGTATGAGAAAATTCATCAATCAATCTTTGTAAGCCTTCCGCTTCTTCAATTGCCGATAAATTTTCACGCAACAGATTTTCAACAAGAGCAACCTCAAGAACTTCCTTATCATCAAAATCTTTTATAATAACAGGAACTTCCGTTAAACCAGCTATTTTAGATGCTCTCCAACGCCGTTCGCCGGCAATAAGCTCATATCCGGAATCACATCTTCTGACTAAAAGTGGCTGTAAAACCCCCTTCTCTTTTATGGATTCAGCTAAAGACTGTAGCGCCTCTTCGTCAAATTCGGTACGCGGCTGATATTTACAAGGAACAAGATCGTTTACGTTAACATAATTTGCTGATTTAACAGGCTCAAAATCTTCATCATCTAAAGGAAGAGCCTCTGATCCCAATAAAGCCCCTAAGCCACGTCCCAAACTTTTACGCTTGTGAGAGTGTGTCGGCGCTACTTCTGTGACGGAATCCTCTGAGTTATCATTCAACAATTCATCCAACTCGTTATCTATTAACATGCGACCAACTCCCTTTCTCTTTTCATTACTTCTCCGGCCAAACTAATATAAGCCTGAGATCCGGAACATTTGAAATCGTAAATTAAAACAGGTTTTCCGTGTGATGGTGCTTCTGAGATTTTAACGTTTCTCGGAATTACCGTATTATAAACTTTTTTACCGAAAAATTGACGGACGTCATCTTCAACCATTTGCGTCAGATTATTCCGTTTATCATACATCGTCAAAACAACACCATGTAATGCCAGTTTAGGATTAAAATTCTTCTTTATCAAATTAATATTGCTGATTAGATCAGTTATCCCTTCTAATGCCAAAAATTCACACTGAAGCGGAACAATAACAGCATCTGCGGCAACAAGAGCGTTGATTGTTACCAAACTTAATGACGGAGGACAATCAATTAAAATGTAATCGTAATTTATAGCATCTTTTTGTAAAGCATTTTTAAGAGCAAATTCGCGATTCTTAATATCAACCAATTCAATTTCTGCAGCAGCTAAATCAGGAGAAGACGGAACAAGAGAAAAGTTTGGAATCTCAGTCCAAACAACAGCCTCACCTAATTTACACTCACCCAAAAGAAGCTCATATGATGAATTCATACGTCCTCTTTTGTTAACCCCCATAGAGGTTGATGCGTTTCCCTGAGGATCTAAATCAACAACTAAAACTTTTTTACCGGCAGCCGCCATGGCCGTTGCAACATTAACTGTTGTTGTGGTTTTACCAACCCCGCCTTTACGATTGGCAATAGCTAAAATTCTTGGCATTTATTTAACTCCTGTGATTGCGCTAATATTGCTGATAATTAAAACTTTTCCCTCCGAACTAACTTCGCTGTCAAAAATTTGACAATCAAAATTAAATTTTTTACGGGCTTCGTCTATTTCTTCCTGATATTTTCTACCTTTAGGGAAAATGCAGATTGTTTTCTTTGAGCAGAAACCTTTAGTGTATTCTAATAATTTAACCAATGAAGCCATTGCTCTGGAAGTTATAACATCGGCTTTTTCCGGTTTTATATTTTCAATTCTATCGTTAATGATTTCGACATTAGTAGAGGTTTTCTGCTTAACCTCATTTAAATACATCGTTTTCTTTCCAGTGCTTTCAATTAGCTTCACTTTTAAATACGGCGTTTTTTCATTAGCCATAATAGCCAACACCATCCCCGGAAACCCAGCACCAGAGCCAAAATCATACAAAACTTTTGCTGAATCCGGAATATATTTAAACAACTGAACAGAGTCCCAAAAATGACGATTCCATGCATCGTCCAAGGTTGAATTGCTAACCAAATTAAATTTAGCCTGCCACTCAATCAAGAGGTTTTCATACTCTTTCAGCTTAAGAAATGTTTCACGTGAAACATTATATTTTTCCATAAAATTTTTCATGACTTATTTTTATTATTTTTTAAAAAAATTTAAAAGATAAAAAAACAGTTATAAACACATTATTCGCAGCAAAACAATATTTGAATCTAAATTCAAACACTTAGACACCGTTTATTGAATCAAAATATAAATATTTTATAGAGAAAAACGATATGTGTAATTTAAATCCGAAAGTATTTCTTCCGCTTTATCAAAATAGCGCCCAAGCTGAGATATGTGGTGTGCGTCATCAGAAATGACTATCGGCACTCGATGCGCTTTCAATTCTTTTAATATCCACGCAGAGGGATAAAAAGAGCCTGTACTGTCTAATCCTTTGGTATTTAACTCTGTTGCCGTTCCTGTTTCGGCAAGAGCATGAACAATATTCATAATTTCATCTTTATATTCACCATCTTTCATCAAACCACTCCAACGGGCGTAGTCTATATGTGCCAGAAAATCAAATCGGCAGCTATAAACAGCCTGACAAATTGTTTGAAAGTGTCGGTGAAAATACTCAGAAAGCCGGCTTGTGTCGCTAAAAATTTCTTTAGAGTGATAAATACTGATAAAACGTGAACAATCCGTATCCATAAAATAGTGATTGCCGGTATGCAGATAATCAACATCTAACTGAGATTTTAGTTTATCAAAATTATCCAGCCATCCGGGATATGGCATATAATCAACTTCAAATCCGACAAAAACTTTTAAAGGATAGTTTTTTGCAACTTTCCTTATCTCGGCTATCCTTTGTTGTAAAACAGGAAGAGCTTGCGCAAAGGTTCTATTAGTCGGAATAAGATCATTAATAATCAGATGATCACTAATTCCTATACTTTCAAAACCGATTTTAACAGCTTGTTCCAACATCTCTTCCAAGCTGTTTCGACCATCACTAAAAGCTGTATGACAATGATAGGTAAATTTTTGCATTATATTTCTTCCTTTAGGGAATATTATAGTGCTTTTATTCTTAAAATCCGGTAAATATCAATGTGACATTTCTCATCAAAATAAGCTTTGTTTTCCTTAGCCTTTTCATATAGAGAAGAAACTTGTTCCCACTGAAGTTGATACCGACTTACAATCCCTTTTAATCGTTCTTCAAAAGAAGTTTTATTTAAACCTTCAAATAGTAAATCACAGAGTTGGATTAATCTGTCATAGTCATCCTGTTTTACTTTTGCCATCATTCTATGTGCCCATGGCAAGGCATCGGGGATTTTTTGATAAAAACCATAGTCTTTATCGCAAAAATCTGTTCCGGGAAAGCTGTGTGTTAAGCAAATGCGAGCAACATCCGTGTAACCCAGCGACATCATTTGTTCATATCCTTCACGCGCATGAAAAATCAAATCAACTCTTTCGTTTTGACGTTTCCCATAATCATGAAGCAATCCTAAAACCCAAGCTTTTTCAGCATCCATTCCGCAGACTTCAGCGATTTTAGAAGCACTGTTCGCAATTCCCAAGGTATGAAAACGATATTCCAGTTCATTTTCAAAAACACCGCGAGATATGCGAAACGTAATCCCTTGTTTCCATAAAGTTATTGCTGTTTGTTTATCAGGATATGTTTCAGGCACATTTAATTCCCAACAGATTATAAACATCCAGACCACATTTATTATCAAAATATTTTTTGATTTTGAGTGTGCTGTCGATAGATTTCTTTACATATTCTGGTGATAAACGATATCGTTGAGCAACTTGTTCAAAACGATATTCAATGGTACAGGTTGTTCCACAATCATTCAACAGGTCTGATAATTGGATTAAATAGTCATAATCATTAAAAGAAAAACTACTTATCAAACGAATAACCTGATCCAGGTCTGAAGCTTTCATTTTATAGGCTGAAAAATTATTTTCCAAATCGTAAAAACTGTGGCTTAAAGCAATACGTGCGGCAAAAGGATATCCTTTATCCATTAAAAAATTATATCCAACCAAACCATGAAATGTTTGTTCGGTCCATTCATCTTTCATACGTCCACAATCATGAAGAAGCCCCAAAATATAAGCTTTATTTTCATCAATATTCGTAACATGTTTTGCTATTGCAGAGGCTATCTCGGCAACACCATAAGAATGTTGAACAAAACTGCGCAAATGACGTTCTAGAAAAGGATGTTTTCCCTCCTGACGAATAGAAAGAACTTCTCTAAAAATAGATTCAGCCTGTTTCTTTGTTGGAAAAGGAGTTAATATCATTTTTTCAAATGTCCCAAGATTGCTGTTATAGCGGCCGGAGTTACACCGGGGATACGAGAAGCCTCGCCAATAGTTGACGGTTTTACCTTGGATAGTTTAGCAACCATTTCTCTTGAAAGCCCACCAATTTTGCTATAATCAATATTATCTTTAATATGCAAATTCTCATCTTTTTTGAAAACTTCTATATCAGCTTGTTGGCGTTTGATATAACCGGCATATTTAGCTTCAATTTCCACCTGCTCATAAATCTCATCAGGAATCACTGTTAACTCCGGCCAAATAGCGGATA
>CAYLIN010000044.1:0-7368 GCA_964383725.1 uncultured Azospirillaceae bacterium
TCGTTTTTAGAATCTTTTTTCAACTGACCTATCCTCAACTACTAATACTTATTGACTAATAACAAATAACTAATACGCTGACAAGCGTGATTTTATCCCCATTGCAAAAGACATAAAACTCTATGTTTTTCAAAATATTACAGATTATTACAACCATCAGGTACCGCACGCTGCACCTTAAATCTTTACAAACTATTAATTTTTGGAGTAAAAAATTTATATTATGTTGTAACTACTCGGAGATTTATCTTGAGAGACTTTGTTAGATTTTGCCTTCGGGCTTTTTTCACTTGTTTCAAAACCCGTTGCAATATAGACTTTGATGTCAATAAACTTCCGACTAAAGCAGTCTATGTTTCCAACCACGTATCTTATCTTGACCCCATTTTATTATTTGCATTTCTGCCCGGCAACCCCGTATTTGCCCTCAATGGTCACCTTTACCGCAGTAAATGGATCAGATTTTTAATGAAAACGGCTGACATCATGCCGTTTAACCCCATTGAACCGAGTGACTTGAAAGAATTAATCGCAAAAATCGACAGCGGTCGCCGTTGCGTTATCTTTGCAGAAGGCCGAATAACCGAAAACGGCGGTCTGATGAAAATTTACGAAGCACCTGGATTGGCTGCCGATAAATCTCAAGCACCGGTTATTCCGGTTTGGATCAGCGGTCCGCAATATGGCTATTTTTCAAAAACGAAAGGTAAATTGCCGCACCGTCCGTTACCCAAAATCCGCATTAATGTAAAAAAACCGGTCAAATTCAAATTAAAAGATGAACTGCGTCGTCAACGTGACCACATCAGTAATGAAGTGTATATGATGATGCGCGAAATGAGCTTTGAGGCCACTTATGATGGTGACATTTCATTATTTGCTCACCTGATGAAAACCGCAAAGGTTCATTCTAAAAAAGGTTGGATACACCGTCCCACATTTGTTGAAGACATCAATCGTGTCCCCAATTCTTATAAAGACATCATCATCAAATCTTTTGTTTTGGGCAAACACTTCAAACGCATTACCCAACCGGAAGAACACGTTGCTCTCCTGTTGCCTAATGCTATTGCAACAATCTGCACCTTTTTCGGATTGTCTGCTTATGAACGCGTACCGGTAATGTTAAACTTTTCCGTCGGCGCTCAAAACATGGTTTCCATGTGCAAAACCGCGGTTGTCAAAAAAGTCATCACTTCTCGCCTTTTCATCCGCAATGCCAAAATGGAACCGGTCATTGAGGCTTTGAAAAACGAAGGACTCGAAATTCATTATCTTGAAGACTTGCGCAACAAGATCTCCCTCTGGGATAAAATAAACGCTTTCTTACGCTACAAAATCAAACGTGTTCCTCACAAAATCGGCGGCAATAAAAAGGCGGTTATTTTGTTCACCTCCGGGTCGGAAGGTGCTCCTAAGGCCGTTGTTTTGAGCCACAGAAACATCATTTCCAACATTAAGCAAATGTCTGCGATTGAAACAATCAACATCACCGACACCTTGTTTAATGCTTTGCCGATGTTCCACAGTTTTGGTTTGACGGTCGGCACGATTTTCCCGCTGTTAGAAGGAGCAAAATTGTTCCTCTATCCGTCACCGTTGCACTATCGTGTCATTTCTGAAATTGTTTACGAAATCAGTGCCACCATCATGATTGGAACAGACACATTCTTCCGAGGCTATGGCAAGATTGCTCACCCGACAGACTTCCACAACATCCGCTTTATGTATGGCGGTGCCGAAGCCATCAAACCTGACACTCGTGACCTGTGGATGGAACGTTTGGGCATTCGTGTCATGGAAGCTTATGGTTCAACCGAATGTTCTCCGGTTGTTACGGCCAACAACCACATTTTCAACCGTTTTGGCTCAATTGGAAAACTGCTTCCTAAAATTCAGCATAAAATTGTACCGGTTGACGGCATTGAAAAAGGTGGAGAGTTGGTCATTAAAGGACCAAACATCATGATGGGATACATCATGCCGGACAATCCGGGAGTTTTGGTTCCATTAAAAGATGGTTGGTATCATACCGGAGATGTTGTTGACATTGACGAAATCGGCTTTGTTTACATTAAAGACCGCATTAAACGCTTTGCCAAAATCGGTGGCGAGATGGTTTCTCTGAATGCGGTTGATGAGATGGTTCGCATGGCTTATAAAGAAAAAGGCGGTGCAGAGTATAACTACGGTGTGGTCGCCATCCCGCATGAAAGCAAAGGTGAACAGATTGTCTTGGTAACCAACAACAAAGACGTAACACAAGAAGGCTTGCATGCTTACATCCGTACCAACGGCATGTCAGAACTTTACTTGCCACGTGTTATTCTCCATCATGACAGCCTGCCGGTCTTTGCTACCGGAAAAATGGATAACATTACATTAAAGAAACAAGTTCTTGAAGAACTTAGCGCTTAATAAAAAGCCCCGCTAATGCGGGGCTCTTTGTTTTACGATCTACCCTCATTTTGTAGATTTTTCATATTATGTGGTAACATCGTTTGCTTCACAGAAGAAGTTACCTCATTCTCTCCCTGATGAAGACGAGCACGAACATCAGATATACGTTTCTGAATATCCCCACCTTCATGTTGTACTTCTTGCGCATTTGAAGCTTGTCCCATAACCTGCTGCTGATATTGCTGAACTTCGTCTTGTGCCGCAAGATATTTAGCCACTGGATTATCTTTTGTTGCTTCAAAGAAAGCATTCATTTCCTCTGACCTATTTTGATAAAGCTGAGAAAGATTTTCCATACGATTAGATGCATGTTGTTGTAAATTATTGAATCTATCCTCAAACATTTTATCCATCTCAGCAAATCTACCTTCAAATGCTTCGCCTATAGCATCCACAGAAGAAAAGCCATGTCTCCCGCTTAATCGGTCATAAATACTGGTTCCACCTTGCATTGGCTCCGGAGTTGAAGGAGATGAAGGATTATCAAGCCCATGAGAAAATCTAAAGATCTCTAATTGTTGATTATAAGCTTTCCAATCTTGGTCAGATGGTTTTGGCATATTCAATTTATCATACAATGGATGCTCAGAAGGCAAATCCAACGTATATGCATCCTCTTTAGATACCACACCATTTTCAATAGAAGCACCGACATCACATTTAACTAATTTAAACATATTGCCATCGCTATCTCGACCTAACACCTGCATATTTCCTTTTGCATCAGGCTCTCTTACAACTTCTCCTACCTGCAACTTAGCTCCATCATCCCAACCAAGTGTTGCTGTTTCATCTGCCAGTTTTAAAATTGCCGGACGATCTGGATTAGGATCTATTCTGACACCATTATTATTTTCACGCCAACCTTCTGTATTAACTACAGTTTGTTCGGTAGAATTAAACGCTGTTTCAGGCACGACATCACTTCCACCATTACCACCGACATGAGTCGGCACTTCATTTCCATTAGGATAAAGCTTATTCAAAGCCTCATTTAACTCCGTACTATCCAAATCTTTTACACGCTCTTGCATCGTTCTTACAAAAGATTGAGCTTCTTCATAACTCATATCACGTATTGTTCCATCTCTCTTAATCTGAAAACGAGGATTATCTTTATCATCCGAAATAAAAACCTCCATTCCATCAGATGTAATATGAGCCACCCCATTGTCTCCGATAACAGCCTGATCCAACTGTAACGAAAATTCTTTTGTCTCTTGATTGTAAAAAGTTTTTGTCTCATCTGAGGAATTTTTTGCTTTTTCTAAACCATAGTCATTTTTCAGTTCATCAAAAGCAGCTCTTCTTTCTGCCACAAGAAGATTCCGAACTTGTTGTTGCTCTTCTGGCGAAAAATTTTGCACTGCTTCTTCATCTATCTCAATCAGAGGATTAGAATCACCAGTCTCTGGAGTTGCATTTTCACCCGTCACAGGATTTTTGCCTTCATCGGCATTCTCCGTCGGAGAAATTCCGTCACCATTTGCTGCCTGATTAGCATTCTCAGTCACAGGAGTTCCGGAAGAATTCTCATCAGGATAAAGTTTATTCAAAGCCTCAACCAACTCCGGTCTATCAACACGCTCTTGCATAGTTTTTACAAAAGATTGAGCTTCTTCATAACTCATATCACGTATTGAGCCATCACTCTCAATCTGAAAATGAGGCTGACCATCACTATCAACATAAAAAGTCTCCGTTCCTGCTGATGTAATATGAGCTAAACCATTATCATTTTCGGAATTTATATAGTTATCTAAATTCTTAGCCATGTTAGCATCTGCACTCGCAGTCAATGAAGCTTCGTCCCCACTTGCTGCCTGATTAGCATTCTCAGTCACAGGAGTTTCACCACCTGCCGCATCGGCATTCTCAACAACATCAACATTTGCTAAATTTTCTGCATTTGCTACATCTATATCATGCCATTTCTGATACAAATCAGCCGCAGGCTTAAGCAACCCTCTACCCTCAAATTCCTGTCCCTGACTATTCATCCAATCTAATTGTGCCGGATTACATTCTTTACCATTAATAACAAGTTTATCAAAAGTACCATCAGAATTAATAACTGCCTCAACCGACTGATCGCTATAACCGACACCTTTGGCAATAAAATCACCATTTTCAGAAAATTCGTGTTCTTTGACAATAAACAACGGACGGCCAGAATCGACATTTCTCTCAAAAACATTATCCAAATTAATATCTGAAGATATAGAAACTTCACCCAAAGCATTTAAAGCCTTATTCACATCATCATCACTAAGCGAAACAGCTTCACCGTGCAAAGGTTCACGAACCACCGGCTGCTCAGACTCACTAATAACAGGCTGAGAAGGATCATCTGCTTCAAGTGTCCATTCGCGTACAACGTCATCCATACTAGGGCCAAATGGCTCTATTGTTGCGGCTTCTTCAGAAACAACACTATCTAACTGGACATCAGGAGCAACAGTTTCTTGTACAGGTTCTACCGGTGCAGGAGATACAGCTTCGTTGTTTGCATGATTAAACAAACCTTCAGCCTTCAAACCATCAACCCAATCTTTTACCGGATCGGGTTTTTCCGGTCCAACAAAGCCTTTTTCAGAATACGTTTCATCATTCTGCGCAACATCTGAGGAAGGAGCAGCTTCCGGCTCATTAGGATGAAAATGGTTATTATAGTATTCCCCGGCCAAAGAACCGACAGCACGCCCTACAACCATAGAACCTAAAAATGTTCCACCGGACAACACCGCCGTTTTCGCTGCAGCTTTCCATCCACCCTGTCGATAAGCATCCGCTGTTTGTTTTGCGGCTGTTGAACCCCATAAAGCAATACCGGCTCCCATACGAGCTTGAGTTATCCCTGCTAACACGTTAGGACTATTAGCAAAAACACCGGCCATATCCAAACCACCGGTCACAGCAGCTCCCCAACTAAGCACCACCCCGACAGCCTGTGCTTTATTTTTATTAACATATTCCCAAAACTTAAGTTTTTTCCCCTTACCGGCAGCCTGATCTTTGGCTTTTTTATAACTCTTACAAAATTTCCAACAAGAGTTACCAAAAGATGCCGTTGCCACCGCGGCAATTCCCACAGGACCCAAAGCAGCCCCAACACCATAAGCAGCACCCCATCCGGCTGATGAGAGCAATCCATTAACTGGATTATATATATTGGGATGTTTTTCTTGACACTTATTATGCAAAGCTTTAACACGCCCCCAGAAAGAAGTCGCGGCTTTTTCTTGTCCTCTTTCTTTCAAGCCTTTAACAGCACTCTCATTTGATGCCGCATGCGCAGCTTGCCAGCCGACCAAAACATCTTGATGGACAGAAATTTGTTTTCCGCTTTTTGCTGACTTGCTCAATTGGGAAACCAGCTTATTCGCATCTTTTTTACTAACCTTGCCCTCAACAATATCATTGGCAAAAGCCACTTCAAAAATTCCCATATTCAAACGATCGGCATATTCAGATGCAAAAGCTTCCTTCGTAATCTCCTCAGGAGCTTTATTGGCAAGAGCCATATCCGTTTCCAAACGAATCCGTTCCTTAAACAAAGAGATGTCACTATCCGGAGTATCTTGCGGAATTTTTTTCCGCCCAAACATGGTCAAATCCCCCTTAACTTGAAGATTTTTCAAAATATTATCAATCTCTTCAAATTCGGGATAATGATATTTTCCATCCTCACCACGCTTAAACAATTCTTCATCCAAAGGCATCTGACTGAGAGTTTTCAGATTTTGCTCAACAACATCCTCACTTCTCGGAGCCTCGTCCTGTCCATAGCTTTCTTTGGTATCGGTAATTTGTTCTTTAACTCTCGCCAGAGCCTTATCAACAGCCTCAAGCTGAGCAGCATCTTTATCATTAAGCGGGTGCTCTTTAACATCTTCCAAAAGTTTTTCAAAAGCTTCAGCCTGTTCCAAATTAAAGATTGCAACAGTACCTTCCGCAACCTGCCCTGCTTTGGATACAATAAAGGCTTCAAGCGCCTTATTTTCCGCTAAAGCTTCCGGCGTATTTTCTTCTTGCAACTTTTTACGGCGTTCCCACAACTCAGCCGGTGTCAGATTTTCAACCTTATTTAAAAAATCGTGCTCTTCCTGCTGTTTTTTCAAAACCCCGCGACGATCCTCAACTTTTTTCATCACCTCAGCGGCTTTTCCTTTATAACCGTCATTATCTTTAGATGAAAAACGATCCAACAAAGCAACAAAGGAATCCAAATCTTCCGCCGTTGTATCATCAAAATTTTTATCGACCAAATCTTCAATATACTTTTCAGCCGCTTCTGAAACATAGCTGCGCTCAAATTCAACACTCGCATCAGGAACATCATCCGCATACAAAGCGTCATTCATTTTGACAAAATCTGCGGCTGTCAAGCTTTCAAGCTGTCCGCCGTTTATTACTTGTCTAATTTCATCTAATGTCCAATTACGTTCCGCCATATCTCAATCCTCATATTAAAGGGCTCTTTTAACATATAATACAACATTTTGCACCTTAATGCAAAACATTTTTTGAAATTTCGTCTATTTTAAATGGAATTATACAACAATAAAGGTTATTTTTTATTTAACCGACACAAAAAAAAGCCGCCCGTTAAGGCGGCTTTTCATTTTTGCTTCAAAGGACTAGAATCCTTCAGTATCTAAGCGTTTCCGAAGTTGTTTGCGGGCACGTCTGACAGCTTCTGCCTGACGGCGAGCTTTCTTTTCAGAGTTTTTCTCATGACAACGGCGGAGTTTCATCTCGCGAAAAACGCCTTCACGTTGCATTTTCTTTTTCAAAACTTTCAAAGACTGACCAACATCATTACCGATAACAGTAACTTGAACCACTTAAATCACCCCATTTCATCATTATCTAAAGGTTAATACAAAAACTGCCTTGTTTGTAGCA
>CAYLIN010000044.1:7468-10602 GCA_964383725.1 uncultured Azospirillaceae bacterium
CACCCCATTTCATCATTATCTAAAGGTTAATACAAAAACTGCCTTGTTTGTAGCACAATAAAATTATTTTGCAACAAAAATCTTTATACCAAACAAACTAAGCAATAATATTCGGCATAATCCGAGCTTCAACTTTTTTAATACGCGTTTTCAAACCGCTACGCAAAGAATGAAGCTGTTTTGCTCGGAAGAAATCTATTGTTTGATTTTTTGCCACTAAATGCTTAATATCAGAACAAACCCGTCGTTCCTCAAGCTTTAACTCACAAAGTTGAAGTTGAAGCTTGCCTCTTTGGTCCTGATTATACATAAAATTTAGTCCTTTCTAAAAAAAAGTCTGTTAAATTTCATTTTTTACTGGAAACTATCTTTATAAAACTGTATAGGATTATACAACAAAATAATTTAAATTGCAACTCAATAATTATGGAGTAAGAAAAGTATGAGCAAAAAAAGAATTGGTATTTTAACCAGTGGCGGAGACTGCGCCGGCTTAAATGCTGTCATCAGCTCGGTTGTTGAAGCCGCCAGCAAAAAAGGATGGGAAGTTTACGGTATTCATAACGGAACAGACGGTATTACAGAAACCCCGCATAGTTATGAAGTTCTGACTGTTCATAATTTTTCAGATTCTCCGTGGCCGCGTCTGAGCGGTTCTTACCTTGGTTCTTTGAACAAAGGTGTTAAAATGGAATCTTTAGAAGAAATGTCTCGCCGTTTTGCACAAGGTGTTAAAGACTTAGGTTTAGATGCGATTGTTGTGGTCGGTGGTGACGGCAGCATGAATATTGTATCAAACTTCTGCCAAGGAAGCATGGTTCAAATTGTTGGTATTCCTAAAACCATTGATAATGATACACCGATTACTGAGTTCTCAGTCGGTTTTCAAACCGCTGTTCAAGCTTGTACAACGGCAATTGACAGTTTGGAATGGACAGCCCGCTCCCACAACCGCGCCCTGATTTTGGAAGTTATGGGACGTGACGCCGGACACCTGGCAATGCACTCTGCCCTTGCCGGCGCTGCTGATGTCTGCTTGGTTCCTGAAATTCCGTATACTATCGACGGCGTTATCAACCGCTTAAAAGAAATCAAAGCCAGCGGTCGCAACCATGCTGTTATCGTTGTTTCTGAAGGCATCAAAACCGAAGACGGAACACATTTGTCCAACAAAAAGAACTTGGTCGGTGAAGCTGTTTATGGTGGAATTGGCCAATATCTGTGTTCAGAAATCAGCTCTCGTTATAACGAGTTTCAAGTTCGTGTCACCACTTTAGGACATGTTCAACGCTCCGGCACACCGGTTGCTTTTGACCGGTTGCTTGCCTCTCTCTATGGCGCAAAAGCTGTTGAGCTGCTTGATAAAGGCGAAGACAATAAAATGGTTATCTGGAAAAACGGCCACGTTGACTATGTTGACTTGGCAGAAGTTGTTAAAACCGGAACAACCTTGCTCAACACCCAAAGCGACTATGTTAAAGCCGCTGAACAATTGGGCATATACATTGGCGAAACAGATAAACTCTAATCGCAACAATAATAAAAAAAATCCGGCAATTTTGCCGGATTTTTTTTATGCTTTCTTTTTGTTAAACATCTCTCCGATAATCGCAAACATCATCGGAACAAACAATGTTGCCACAAAGGTTGATAAAATCATACCTCCGATCATACCGGTACCAATCGCATGACGGCTTCCCGCTCCGGCACCACTGCTCACAGCCAACGGCAACACCCCGAACGTAAAAGCCAGTGATGTCATCACAATCGGACGAAAACGAAGCCTTGCAGCCTCCACTGCAGCCTGAGCATAACTCACACCCTCCTCAACCTTCATAACCGCAAATTCAACAATCAAAATAGCATTTTTTGCAGCCAAACCAATTAAGGTAACCAAACCCACCTGAAAATATAAATCATTTTCCAGCCCGCGCATCCACGTTGCCAATAAGGCCCCCAAAACAGCAAACGGCACAGACAAAATCACCACAAACGGCAACGACCATCGTTCATACTGCGCTGCCAGAATCAGAAAAATCATAATAATACCGAAAATAAACGCCTGTGTAGAAGCTCCGCCGGCCTGTCTTTCCTGATAAGCTGATCCCACCCAAGATAAAGTATAGTCTTCTCCTAAAACTTCTGCGGCAACATCTTCCATAGCCGCAATCGCTTGTCCCGAAGAATATCCTTCCGCAGGATCGCCCAAAATCTTAGCGGCCGGAAAAATATTAAAACGATTAATCAACTCAGGACCAATCACTCGCTCAACTGTAATCAAAGTTGATAACGGAATCAACTTTCCGTTGTTTGATTTCACATAAACATAGCGCAAATCATCCGGTGAGCGACGAAACTTGGCCTCTGACTGCAAACTGACCCTAAAATTGCGTCCCAAATAAGTAAAATCATTTACATACAAATTACCGAAAGTCGCTTGCATCACGGCATAAATCGAATTAATGGGCACATTCATTGCGCGAGCTTTATCTCTGTCCAAATCAATACGATATTGTGGCGTAGACACTGAAAACGTTGTCTTAACATTTGCTAATTCCGGACGTTTTCCTGCGGCCTCAATAAATGCACTTGTCTTAGCCATCAATTCTGTCGGTGTATGTCCGCCCCTATTTTGAATATATCCTTCAAAACCACCGGTCGTACTCATTCCCATAATCGGCGGCATACTGAAAGCATAACCAATTCCCTGAGGCTGGCTCATCCCGATTTTGGTAAACACTTGCGTTAAAAACGAAGCCGATTGATCAGGTTTGGTACGTAAAGACCAATTTTTCAAAGTGATAAAACTAACAGCGGAATAAGTATTTTGGCTTCCGGACAACATGTCAAAACCATTAATCGTCAAAACATCAGCGACATTGGGATTTTTAAGAATATCCTTCGAAACATCAGCCGTCAACTGACTGGTACGAGATAAAGACGATGCCGGCGGCATACTATACGCCATCAACAAATTTCCCTGATCCTCACTCGGAACTAACCCGCCGGGAACAACCATAAATAACCAAATAATCATAGCGATAACTGCTGCAAACCCCAAAAGAGCCACTTTTCGATAGTGCAAAAAGAACTCAACACCGGACACATACCAAGAAGTTACCTTATCAAAAAAG
>CAYLIN010000045.1:0-10449 GCA_964383725.1 uncultured Azospirillaceae bacterium
GAAATGATGGTACAAAATAATAGCTAAATAATTTTAATTGCATTTTAATTCTTTTCCTTTAATATATTTTTTGCAACTTAGGTTGTGATGTCGAAAACATCTTACAAACTTTTCTCCCGTGGGGGAGTGCGTGATATAAGCCGCTTTGCGGACGAATAAACGTGACTGCGTTTGTACAGTTTTTCGGCTCCTCCGCCTTTGTTTTTGCAAAGGCGGCTTTATTTTTAATAAAAGCATAGGAGTTTAGAATGAGTAATAAAAAACAAAAACTAAAAGATTTAATCATGATGCAAGGATCAATTGCTCAGCAGTTGCATCAAATCAGAATATCCAAACAACTGACAATGGAACAGGTTTGCTGCCAAACCGGTATTCCCGACTATGTTCTTGACAATATGGAAATCGGACGCAGACCTTTACGGTTTTCGGATTTGTATTTATTGGCGAAGTATTATGGGAAAAGCTTAAAAATACAATTCGTTGATGAATAAAAAAAGGCGGTCTAACGACCGCCTTTCTTAAGATGCTTTTTTATCTTCTTTTCGAAGAACAAATTTTGGTTCCTTACCATTATTGATAACTTTTTCATCAATAACGATTTCAGCAATATCTTTCTTGTCGGGAATTTCATACATCAATTCCAACAAGTTATCTTCCATAATGGCACGCAAGCCACGAGCACCTGTTTTGCGCTCAATCGCCTTTTTAGCAATTGCTTTTAACGCACCATCTGTAAATGTCAGCTTAACATCTTCCATGTCAAACATGGTCTTATATTGTTTAACCAAAGCATTTTTAGGTTCGGTCAAAACTTTAACCAAGGCTTCTTCATCCAAATCACCCAAGGTGGCAATAATCGGCAAACGTCCGACAAATTCCGGAATTAAACCGAATTTCAACAAATCTTCCGGCTGAACATCTTTAATAATGTCACCGATATTACGTTCTTCTTTCGGAGCAACTTTTGCACCGAAACCGATAGAGGTTTCATTACCGCGACGGCTGACAATCTTTTCCAAACCGGCAAAAGCTCCGCCACAGATAAACAAGATATTGGTTGTATCAACATGCAAAAATTCTTGCTGAGGATGTTTGCGTCCGCCTTGAGGTGGAACATTTGCCACTGTTCCCTCAATGATTTTTAACAAGGCTTGTTGCACACCCTCACCTGATACATCACGCGTAATAGACGGGCCGTCAGTTTTACGGGTAATCTTGTCAATCTCATCAATATACACAATACCGCGTTGAGCTTTTTCAATATCATAATTCGCGTTCTGCACTAATTTGAGAATAATATTCTCAACATCTTCACCAACATAACCGGCTTCGGTCAATGTGGTAGCATCGGCAATTGCGAACGGCACATCCAAAATTTTAGCCAATGTCTGTGCCAGTAATGTCTTACCGCTACCGGTCGAACCAATCAAAATAACGTTTGACTTGGCAATCTCAACATCTTTGTTTGTCTTTTGACAGCTCAAACGTTTATAGTGATTGTAAACTGCTACAGACAAAACACGCTTAGCTCTTTCCTGCCCGATAACATATTGATCAAGAAATTCTTTAATCTTTGAAGGGGATGGCAATGACCCATCGCAACTTTCGCTTAATTCAGATTTTTTTTCTTCTGCGATTTCATCGGCAACAATATTGATACAAACATCAATACACTCATCACAGATGTACACACCGCGACCGGCAATTAATTTTTTGACTTCATTCTGGCTCTTGCCACAAAAAGAGCAATGCAAAATCTCGTCTTGATGATCGTGTTTATCACTCATATTTAATCTCCTATTTTACGAGTTCTTCGCGAGAAGTTACAATGTGATCAATCAGCCCAAATTTTTTGGCTTCTTCCGGGGTCATAAAGTTATCACGATCCATCGCTTTTTCGATAACGCTCAATTTTTGACCTGTATGCTTAACATAAATCTGATTCAAGCGTTTGCGTAAATTCAAAATCAAATTTGCCTGAATTTCGATATCCGTTGCCTGTCCTTTGGCTCCACCTGACGGTTGGTGAATCATGATCTGAGAGTTTGGCAATGAAAAACGCTTTCCGGCAGCACCACCGGCCAATAACAAAGATCCCATTGAACAAGCCTGACCGATGCAAAGTGTATTCACATCACAGCTGATATACTGCATAGTATCGTACATCGCCATACCAGAAGTCACAACACCGCCGGGAGAGTTGATGTATAAGAAAATATCTTTTTTCGGATTTTCAGATTCCAAAAACAGCAGCTGCGCACATACCAAAGATGAAACTTCATCATTAACCTGCCCTGTCAAAAAGATAATTCTTTCCTTCAACAAGCGGGAATAAATATCGAAAGAACGTTCGCCCTTTGATGTCTGCTCAATCACCATCGGCACCAAAGTATTGTCATAGATTTCTAACGGACTTCTGTATTGCATCGTCTTTTCCTTATATTAAACACTATTTTGATATATGTGTAGCACACTAATATTCAATAAATGATTAACATCTATTTTTTATTTACGAAGCCCTTATAAATATCACTGGAATACATTAACACCTCATCTAATTTTTGAGTGCCATAACTCTCAACAAGAGTTGGCAAATCTTTTCCAGCATACAATGACCGTCCTAATCCCAAACGATGCCCATCAATTTTATAGCCCATCCCCTCAAGAATCGTGGGTAGCATATCAATGGCAGTAAATTGTCGTTCCTTATCAACAAGCGGCAAAGCAGAACCGATAACTGCATTATAGATATAGCGTTTATCTAAATTTGGCGCTAAATATTCATGGTATATCGGATTGGTAATAGCAATATGATCGCCGATAACAAAGATAACCGTATTTTTACGCCAAGGTTGTTTGTCAATCCATTTTATAAAATCAGCTGCCATTGTATCTGCACAAATAACAATATCTCTAAAATCACCATATTTTGAAGGACATTGCTCATCAAGCCAACCTTCCGGCTGATGAGTATCTATTGTAAAAATTGACATAGCAAATGGTTGTGATGTTTTTGCCAGATCACTCAAATCTTCCTTGGCTTTTTGATAAAGCATACTATCAATTCCGCCCCATCGATTTCCATTTTTTCCATACTTATCTATAAAATACTGACCATCTACGATTTTAATCTTTCCGTCAGCCCTGTTTCCTATAAAATACTCAATTCCAGAAAAATCTTTTTCGCTTCCAAGCAAAAGCTCCTGTTTATAACCATTTTTGTGCAAAATATCTTGCAGACAAGTAATATTAGGTAAAAAATTCTTTTCACCGACATTTATATTCCTCTCCCCCAATAAATTTAAACCAATACCGCAACTACTTGAAACCATCGCGGCAACGGTCCATCCTGTTCCTGTTGTAATTCGATATTGTGACCAAGATTGATTATTTTGAGCTATCTTTGTTAGTTCCGGCAATAAATTATCTTTAAATATTTCATTATTTTGATATGTCGTTTCTAAAGATTCCAAATATAGCAAGATTAAATTAGGTTTTTGAAGCGGTGCATGTATCTTAGTCTGTTCCGGAAAAACATATTCTTTCGCATAAAAATCATATCCCATCGTCATTAAATACAAATAATGAAAAAGACCATACCGATATCCCATAAAGCTGCTCATTCCCAAACAAAAAGCAATACTTATAAATAAAGATATTTTTACAGGCATCGTTCTTACAAGTAGCCATATTCCCCCCAGTAAGCAAGCCGAAGCAATCAACCAATATTCAAGAACATCTTTCAATATATCAAATTTTAACATACTCAAATCAGTAGCAAGATATACATGAAAAAGAAGATTATCAATTCTAGCATGGGGGTATAATATTTCTATTCCCCAAAATATTACTATAAGCAGAAATGATATAAAGAAAAAAAACAAAGCTAATGATTTGACAAATACATTATTCATAGACTAGTATTCCGTATGTAGGCACGCGAAAATATTAGTCTGCAATCAATTATTTATCAAGGACAAAAAAAATATTCACACTAATGCTAAAGCTATATAAAAATATTGAATCATTATGGTTCAGGATAAACCAGAAAATTCGCTTTTTGTTAGTTGGCGGATTTAATACGGTGTTGGCTTACGCCTTATTTGTCTTTCTTTTTTTAATTTGTGACTGGAATTATTCCACCTCATTGATAACACAATACATTATTACTATAAATATCTCTATTTTCACAATGCGTTATTTTGTCTTTCAAAGCCATAGTAACCTGAAACAAGAATACCTTAAAGCTTGGGGTGTGTACTTGTTTTTGCTAGTTTTGAACTATCTCTATCTTTTCATCACATCTTGGTTTGAAATTAATACTATTCTTGCCCAAGGAATTTATATTATCATTTCAACCATATTGACGTTTGTTTTACATAAAAAATATTCGTTTAGATCAAATAAAAAACTTTAATTTCTTTCCGGAGCTTTATAAGTCAGATAACTCATTCGCCGCATTTCTTGTCGGCTTTTTCGTTGAGAATCCAAAATAAAGCCAACCAGCAAACAAATACCAAAGCAAATCATTAACCCCATTGCTAGAACAGAACGTGGCAAGCGTGGGACCGTTCCATGCTCAAAATAATAACTAATAACAGGCACTCCCAGAATTAAAGATGCTACAAAAAACACAAGAGAAACCAAACTAAAGAAATATAACGGGCGTTCGTCTTTTACCAAATTAACAATCATCAATAAAATACGAAAGCCATCTTTGAAAGTTGACAATTTACTAACAGATCCTTGCGGACGTGAAAAATAATCCGTTTCTACTTCTTGCATTGGTATACGCGATGATAATGAGTGCACCGTTAATTCTGTTTCAATTTCAAACCCTGCTGATTGAGCTGGAAATGTTTTAACAAAGCGCCGAGAAAAAACACGATATCCTGATAACATATCCGTCAACTCATGATGGAAAAAATACTGTACTAATCCGGTCAGCAATTTATTTCCCCAGCGATGACCGACACGATAGGCTGCCAAATCAACTTCTTTGCGAGAGCCAATCACCATATCCAACTGGTTATCCAATAATGTCTGAACAAGCTGCGGTGCTTTGGCTATGTCATAGGTTTCATCGCCATCGCTCATGATATAAACATCCGCATCAATATCAGCAAACATTCTGCGCACGACATTGCCTTTTCCTTGTAAAGGTTCCTGCCTGACGATTGCACCGGCTTTGGTTGCAACCTCACTTGTCTTGTCAGATGAATTATTGTCATACACATATACCTCTGCCGTCGGCAAAACTTTTTTAAAATCTTTAACCACCTTGCCTATGGCAACTTCTTCATTATAACAGGGCAAAATAACCGCTATTTTTAGATTATTCATTTTATATCTCCGAAAATTTCTTTTTCATTTTCAGCGGAAAAACATAAGCTCCAATTTGCCATATTATTATCAACAATACGACACTTCATATTAGGAACATATGGATTATCTTCTAGATAATCTCTATTTTGCACCATCGCACTTTGCGTATTTTCAGCAACAAGCACCACTTTTACTCCTTTATGATTTTGAATAATATCTTCTTTGATTTTCTTCCATTTTCCTTGATTAAAAACTTTTCCATCATTTACTCCATTATATTCAAAATCCGTAAAAGATAATCCTCGTACATTAGAATTTTTGCTTATTATAGGTAAAAATGCAGCAGCTGGACGAGAATAAATCAATACCAATGTATTATCAGAAAGATTAATTGGCTGCATATTAGTATATTTTTTAAAACCATAAATTCTATTCGATATTTTTTCGTTTCTTAATAGGTGATATGTTATATAAATATCTTTTTGTTTTTCATTACTTCTTTGTTCCGCCTCTTCACTATAATATGGAACACTTAAGATTATATAGAAAAAAATAATTAAAGCAGATGAATATAGAATTTCTCCAAATTCAGATTTTGGTTGATAACATTTTAAGCTTTTTATAATAATAATTGCTCCAATAAAATTCAAAAAAATCGTATATCTTTGAATACCAAATAAAATACTCCAAAAAATATATCCTAAAATAAATAAACACAAAAGAAGAAAATATTTTTTATCAAAAAAACAACTACCAGAAAAAAACTTTTTTATTCCTTCAATACAGATAGCACCCCAAATAAAAATAAAATGCACATTTATAAAATATCCCTCTACGGTTTCTCTTATCAGATAGAATCTATTAAGGATATATTCGCTAACACTTTGACAATCCTCTCTCATATCCCGATAATTTTCCGTAGGAAACCACTCTGATTTAAAAATTCCATTGGCAAACGGGAAAAACGGATTCTGAAAATTCTCCCACAAAATATATCCCCAAAAGCCATAGAAAGTCAGGAAGCCTAACAGACCTCCTAAGATAAAAAACGGAATATTCTTCTTAGCCTGTGGTACATACTTATAAAAACACAACAAGGTTCCCCCTATTGATACGCAATAAATGACAGCAGTCAATTTTAATCCCATTGCTGAACCAAGGATAAAACCAGACAATAGAAAATGATTTATTTTTGTTTCTTTATTTTCCTCCGCATAGAAAATTGCTTTAATCAAAATATAGAACGCCCATGTTTCCAAAAAAGCCAATGGTATTTCATTGGTTGAACTCCCAATTTGAAAAAATAAAGACCAATTTGTCATACCGACAAGGAAAGCCAGTAAGATACAGATTTTTCCTTTTAATGTATTGATATCAAAATATAATTTCAGCAGGAGGAAGAAAACATACATTAATCCACCAAGCCACAAACCCTGCATAAAATGAATAACATTAGGATAGTCATTAAAATATTTTATCATTAAATAAAGCGGAATATCAGGCAGTGGGTTGAAAAATGTATTAACTCCGGCAGGTGCAATATCATACATAAAACGTCCGTTCAAAAATGCCCATGGATTGTAATAATGATAATTGGCAAAATCCCACATTACATCATAACGTAAAATCATTGATAATATGCCGCCAAGAATTAAGAAAAAAGGAAGCTGAAAATATGGGGATTTTAAAATACGCATGATAAACCTTTCTTATGTTTTGTTTATCATAACAAAACACCTCAATACTTCAATGTTTTATACCAACCTGTTGATAGATACAAAAAACGCCCTCGATTGAGGGCGTTTCTTTCTCAGGCTAAAATCTTATGCAGATTTCTTTTTGGCTTTAGCCGGTTTGGCTTCATCATTGAAGTTATACAGCTCTTCAACGCTGACAGTTTTTTCTGTCACTTTAGCTTTGCCGATAACATAATCAATGATTTTTTCTTCAAAAATCGGAGCTTTCAAAGCTTCTACTGCCTGTTTGTTTTTCAGGTAGTAATCCAAAACAACTTTTTCCTGTCCAGGATATTTGCGAGCTTCTCTCATGATGGCTTCGTTAATATCTTCCGGTTTGATAGAAACAGCTGCTTCCTGACCGATTTGAGAAAGAACTAAACCTAATTTAACGCGACGAACAGCGATTTCTTTATATTCTTTTTTCAATTCATCTTCAGATTTAGATTTTTCGCTTTCATCCAACTGATTATATTTTTTAGCTTGTTCATATTGTTCCAAGATAGCTTTGTATTCAGCATCGACCAAAGATTCAGGAACCTCAAAGTTGTACTCTTTATCCAAAGCATCCAACAACTGGCGTTTGATTTTCATACGAGAAGCATTTTCATAGTCGCTCTTGATGCGGTTAGAAATTGTTTCCTTGAGTTTATCCAAGCTTTCTTCACCCATAGATTTTGCAAATTCGTCGTTGATTTCAACAGTTTTCGGTTCACGAACTTCTTTAACATCAACAGCAAAAACAGCTTCTTTGCCAGCCAAATCTTTCGCATGGTAATTTTCAGGGAAAGTTACTTTAACATCAACATGGTCACCGGCTTTAGCCTTCAACAATTGATCTTCAAAACCCGGAATGAATGAACCGGAACCGAGTTCCAAAGGATAGTTACTGCCTTTACCGCCTTGGAATTCAACACCATCGATAGAACCAACAAAATCAATCATGACAACGTCGCCTTTAACGGCTTCGCGACCATCAACAGCTTGAGTTTCTTTACGAGCTTCAGATAAGTATTTCAAAGCTTTTTCAACTTCTTCAGTAGGAACATCGGCCATAAATTTATCTAATGCAATATTTGAGAAATCTTTGATTTCAACATTCGGCAGATTTTCAACAGAAACTTCAAATTCGATGTCTTTGCCATTTTCAAAAGAAGTAATTTTAACATTCGGCTGCATTGCAGGACGCAACTTTTTATCTTTAACCAACTCTTCGGTTGCCAAACGGATGGTATCTTCCAAAACTTCTCCCATAACAGAATCTTTATATTTTTTCTTCATCATATCAAAAGGAGCTTTACCGGCGCGAAACCCCGGAAGTTTAGCTGATTTGGAAATCTGTTTGATTTTATCATCGACTTTTTTTTCAAAATCAGCGGCAGAAACCGTGACTTTATATTCATTTTTCAAGCCTTCAGACTTTAATTCGGTAACATTCATTAATTTCTCTTTCAAACTTTAACAAATTCATCCCCTCAAAATCGGGAATGGTGCGAGCGGAGAGACTCGAACTCTCAAACCTTGCGGCACCAGATCCTAAGTCTGGCGTGTCTACCAATTTCACCACGCTCGCAGGTTGTAACACTAATAATTGCTTGCATACTACTGATTTTTTTTTATAAATCAAGTACAAATTCACAATGCAAACAAAATTATTGTAATATAACTTTATCTTTTGTAATATGTGGAAAGGTTATCTGCTTTTATTTGCAAATTCGAGGAGTATTCCGGTGTTTTCAACCAAATTTATGACTAAAATCCTTTATAGTACCGTTGCTTTGAGCCTGCTTGGCGGCTGCGCTATTTTTGATAAGAAAGACACAGATAAAGAATCAAACTGGCTGATGCAACAATTTGAAAAAACCGGCGATAAAGATGCTGAGTTGGCTACTGTTGCTTATTCACAAGGTGATTTCAAAAAAGCTCAGGAATTGGTTTTAGAATCTCTACACGATAATCCGCGCAACCAACAAGCCTTGTTGGTTGGGGCCCTCAATGCCGAAAAACTTGGCAGAACCAATCGCGCTCGCCAATACTATGAAGACTTGATTGTTATCGGCGGTTCTCAAAAAACTATCTTAGGAACAGATAACGGCGTTCCGACACCTATTGTTGATATTGCAAAAAAACGTCTGCGTGCTTTGACTATCAAACAAAGTAAACTGGTCATTGAAAATCCTAACGGTTCTAAATCTTTTGATATTTCAAAAGCTGCCAGCAAAGAGCAATCTAAAACTGCAATTAATACTGCATGGAAAAAGAAGAAACCTGCTGCTAAGAAAAGCAGTGTTAGTAATCTATTCACGCCTCAGGAACAAAATATTATCACTCGCTTTTTAACCCTTAAAGAATTAGCGGAAAAAGATCTCATCACAAAAGAAGAGTTTTTGAGTCGCAGAACAGCGAATGTCGGAGGTTTGCTTCCTTTAACACATCAACCGGCTGCTACAGGAATCGATCAACCGGTTCCCTCGCCTGACTTGATTATTGAACGTATCAATGTCTTAAAAGAAGCAACAGAATCTCGTGCAATTACACCGCAAGAGTTTTCTGCTGAAAGAGATATCATCATTGAAGCATTGCTTCCGCCCAATCCCAGAACAAGAATGGCTCGCAAAGCTCCTTCTCGTACAATCCTCAGCGCAGCAAAAGATTTGCGCAAGCTTGAAGTTTTATATGATTTAAACTTAATTACCTCTTCTGAAAAAACGGCAGAACAAAAAGCCATTGAAAAATATCTGGGTATCAATCGTGCACCGGCAACCCCTAAAACAGAAGCTCCTAAAGCCGATGTAAAACCGGTTACTGAAAAAGAAGCTCAGACAACAGAAACTTCAGAAGCCAAAACTGTAGAACTTCAAGCACCTGTTACCGTAACTGTTACTGTTCCTCAAGCAGAGCCGGCTTCACCTGTTCAACCTCAGCCTATTGTTGAGGCTCCTGTTCCGCAGGTTCAGATTAACACTGTAGAAACAGTTACGTTCCCGCAAGGACTGCAACCGGTATCTGCTGCAGAAGAAAGCACTCCGGCATCTATCGTACCTGCTGCCGCAACAAATACTTCCGTTCCAAACGTCAGCAGTCCGTTTTAGCCATTTATAAAAGCGCATTCAGGTTTTGTTTCAGTTTTTTGTAATTAAACCTTGAAATTGCGCTTTTTTTTGTGTACAAAGCAGATAATTTAGAAAACTAATTTAAGTAAAGAGTGACAAATGTCTGAAAATAAACCAAATATCCGCAAAACTTTTGCGATTATTTCACACCCAGACGCAGGGAAAACGACTTTAACCGAAAAGTTGCTGTTATTCGGCGGTGCAATCCAACAAGCCGGTGCCGTTAAGGCTCGCGGTGAAAATCGCCATGCCCGCTCTGACTGGATGAAAGTTGA
>CAYLIN010000046.1:0-10213 GCA_964383725.1 uncultured Azospirillaceae bacterium
GATGATTTGTGGTGCACTACTCGACTTATAGTCTTGCAAATGAATATGGGTGTCGATAAATTTCATTTATTAAACCTTATAAATTTTAATGGATTGTAGAAAAAGATGACTGTTTTGACAAGACCAATTTTAGAAATTGACCTCAATAACTTACTCGACAACTATCGGACTTTGCAAAAAATTGCCGGTAAAGCTATTTGTGCTGCCGTTGTCAAAGATGATGCTTATGGTCTTGGTGCGGCAAATGTAGCGCCTATGCTTTACAAAGAAGCCGGTTGCAGACACTTTTTTGTCGCTCATGCGATTGAAGCTGACCGCATTGTTTCGCAAATTCCCGAAGCAACAATTTTTGATTTGCAAGGTATCGGGGAAGACAGTTTAGATATTTTCAAAAATCACGAACAAATTATTCCGGTTATCAGCAGTCCGCAAATGCTTGACTTCTGGAAAGCGAACCGTCCGGATAAACGCAAACCGGCCATTCAAGTTGAAACAGGATTAAACCGCCTCGGCTTTCGTGAATCAGAACTTGCTAAAATGAGTGACGATGAACGCAAAGACTTTTGCTTAGTTATGTCACATTTGGCTTGCGGCGATGAAAAAGACCATTTTATGAACGGCCATCAATTAGATAATTTCAAAAAACTTAAAAACACCTATTTTCCAAAACTGCCAGCTTCATTATCTGCTTCTGACGGGGTGTTCTTAGGAAAAGAATTTCAACAAGATTTAGTGCGCTTGGGCGCGGCAATGTATGGGATTAACACCGCCCCATATCGCCCCAATCAAATGAAAAATGTGGTGCGGATTCAGGCTCCGGTTTTGCAAATTGAAACTCTACCGCAGGGTGATTTTGTGGGATATTCCGCAACTTATCGCGCCAACACCAACCGAAAAATCGCCATTGTTTCTATTGGTTATGGTGATGGCTTTCCTCGTTCTTTATCCAACGTCGGTAAAGTTTTTTTCAAAGTTGACGGGAAACTGAGTGAAGCACGCATTATTGGTCGTGTGTCTATGGATAATATTATCTGCGATGTTACCAATGTCAGTAAACTTAATGTAGGCGACATGGCGTTTTTGGCAGATGATTTTTACACGCTGGATGACATGGGACGAGATGCAGGCACAATCTCATATGAAATCATGTCGCGGGTCGGCAAGAACACTCGCTACATTAGAAAGATTTTGTTCAAAGACTAAGCTCGTCCTTGCGATTGCATCGCTGCCATGGTGTTAGCATTCATTTGTGTTTGAGGAGTTGGACGTCTGACGTGTTTATTACGTTTAGATGTTCCTCTTAGTTCACTTAGTTGACGACCTTTTTTCTTATTATCAGCTCCTTTAGTATCTGCTTGCGGTGCTTTTTCTTGAGCAGGAGCTTCTTGAATCTTGCTTTGGCCTTTTTCATCTACTCCGTTTTCCTTTAAAGTATTTTGAATAGCCGAAGAGATTCCGTTACTATTACCATTTTGTTCTCTTTTTCTATTTAATAGATTATTATCTTTGGATAGCTCATATATATTTTCAAGCGACTTTTCATTACTATTCTGATTTTGATTAGACAGTTCTGCAGTATTTACATTGGCTTCACGCAATATTTCATTCCCTTTATTTTGCATTTTTTTTCCAAGTTTACCCATTACTTCTCCGGTTTTATCCATGGTTTTAGCTACTGCTGCAGTTGCAACACCCATTGCGGCTGTAGCCGCCGCAATGCCCATCATGACAGTTGCTCCTGCTACTGCCACTGGCAATGCGACAACCGCAGCCGGCCCCGTTGCAGCTGCCGCTCGAACTAAGTTTACAGCTTTTAGAGCTAATTTTTTAGCTGCTTTTAGCATAAACTTTGCAGCTTTTTGCGCACTCTTTGCCGCTTTACGTAATGCAATCCCTGTTCTTCGCATAGCCTTACCGGTAGCAATAAGGGCTTTACCCTTAACTTTTTTAGCTGTACGTTTTTTCTTTTTTTCTTTCTTTTTCTCTAACTCTTGTTTCTTTTCTTGATATTCTTTTTCTTTCTCAGGATTTTCTTGCTGTTCGCCATCAGAAGAATTTGATTTTTTTTGTGTCTCCAAAATGAGAAGAGCCGCTTCTAGTATTTGCAAATCTTTATCATCCATGATCTTCTCCTTTTGTCTCTACGTGTGCAGTAATTGTTTAATTAATATATTATCACGTATATTACTTTCTTGCAAATCAAATTCTCTTGCTGTTTGAGCGCATAAAAAAACCCCGCATCTTTAATGCGGGGTCTGTCAAATATTGAATCTTATGCGGCTTTTTTCTTAAATTGAGCATTATACAGCGAGCGATATGCCCCGTCCTCAATTTGCAAAAGCTTTTCATGATTGCCGCGCTCAACAATCTCACCATTGTTTATAACAACAATCTCATCGGCATTTTGAATTGTTGATAAACGATGGGCAATAACAAAAACTGTTCTATCCTGCATAAGATTTTCTATCGCTTTTTGAACGACTGCCTCCGCTTTATTGTCTAAAGCCGAAGTTGCCTCATCTAAAATGACAATCGGAGCATTCTTCAAAAAGGCGCGAGCAATTGCCAAGCGCTGCCTCTGTCCTCCGGACAATAAAGCCCCGCGCTCACCAATGTCAGTATCCAGACCATCTTCCTGTTCATCAACAAAATCTTTTAAATACGCCATTTCCAAGGCCCGATTGACTTCATCTTCCGTTGCATCAGGTTTACCTAACAACAAGTTATCACGAACAGTCCCCGAAAACAGAAAATTATCTTGAAAAACAACAGCAATACTGTCACGCAGACTATTCAACTTGTAGTCACGGATATCGACCCCGTCAATCGTGATTTTTCCGGAAACGACATCATAAAAACGCGGCAACAGACTGACAAATGTTGACTTTCCGCCTCCTGAATTTCCAACTAAAGCGATTGTTTTTCCAGCCGGAACATTTATGTTTATTCCTTTCAAAACAGGACATTCCGGTGTGTAGGCAAAATCGACGTTTTCAAACTTAATAGATTTTTTAATACGTTTCAGCTCTTTACCGTCCTCTTTATCTACAACATCCGACTTGATTGATAATATCTCAGCCAGACGTTCAATCGCCAAAAATGAAACCTGAACAGCACTGAAGTTTTTACCGATATTTTTTATCGGATTATATAACATCAACAACGCCGTGATAAACGAAACAAAACTACCGCTGGTGATGGTTCCGTTAACAATCAGATAGCTGCCATAACCGATAACTGCGGCTACACCAATTGAAGCAACAACATGCAACATCGGAGTCATCCAAGCTGTTTTTTGCACCATTTTTATGCTCAACTTAAATAAGGTTCGCATAGTTTGATCATATTTTCTAAACTCATGCTCCTGAAGATTATAAGAGGCAATCGTCTTATTGCCGGCATAGGTTTCATTATAATTGGTTAAAATGGTTGAACTTTCCTGAACAGATTTGTAAATCACCCCTTTTATCATACGACGAACTTGTGCTAAGGGAAGAAGAGCACACACCAAAATAGTGATGGCAATAATGGAAAGCTGCCATGAATTATAAATCAGCACCCCAATTAATGATAAAGATGAAAACACACGAGAGGTAAACAATCGGATGTTATCTATTAAACCATTACAAGCGGCATCAGCATCAGAAGAAAAGCGCTGAATAATATGGCCGGAATCATGGCAATCATAAAATGAAGGCGACAAAAACAATAATTTCCGGAACAAAGCTCGTTTAACATCCATAGTAATTTTTCCGCCCACCCATGAGTTCATATAGGTTGCGATATAGTTTAATGCTCCTTGAACAATAGTAAAACCAACAATCAACAAGGGAATATAAGCCGGAGATTGATCTGTCTTATCAACCAACACAATATCCATGTATGGTTTTAAGGCCAAAGCGACAACCGCATCTAAAGCTCCAATCGGCACGCATAAAGCCACGGCGAAAATTGCGCGAAACAAATAGGGCTGAACATACGGCCACATAATTTTGTAGTGATCAATAAATTTCAGCTTTGGTGCTTCATTCAGTTTTTTTATTCTTCCCATTTTCGTCCTTTGCTTATTATATCAATTTTAACAGCTTTAGAATAACCCATAATGCGGCAAATTCCATAACAATCATCATTTTATACATAAGACGGTAGCTTTTTTTTACAGTTTTATGATGAAAAAAACGTTGCGCAAAAGCAGCTCCAATCCATCCGCCTAAAAATTCGAGCATATGTAAATCCTTTTCAGGAATACGCCAACTTCCTCTAACAGCGGCTTTTTTATCAACACCATATGCAATAAACGTGGTGAAATTTATACTGACGATATGAAAAGCCAAAAACAACAATAATGTTTTATATGTCCAGATGTTGTTAATGCGAAAAAAATGTGTTTCCGCCAACCACGCGGCTCCAATTACCAAGGCACTGTTTAACAAATAAAAACGATTACGCTGTAAAGGCGGAATAATCGCTGCCAAGCCAAGAAGTATTGCCGCAAAAGCAAGAACCATTATCATATCCTCTTCTTAAAATCAATGCGCTTGAGTGTAGTTCATTTTATTTTAAAATGCAAATAGTGAATAAGTAAAAAATTGTTATGTGATTTTTCGTTTTTACCTTTATACTTATTTTATTCTAAAACAACCGAGGTTATTCTGATGAAAAAAGCATTATTTTTATTTCCGCTGTTGCTTGCAAGCTGCTCTGTCGGTACAAATGAGCCGATTGATAAAGATATTTATGTTCGTTCACCGTATTTGAGTGCTCAACATGACATTGAACGTGAACTTGCAATTACACCGCAAGTTTATGCTCTTGCAGCTACCAGAGCAACCAATAAGATGCTTGATGAAACACGTTCCATCTATGAAAACAGCGGTGATGTCTTTTTATACGTTATGCAACCTAAAAAACTCGATGCCTCACTTCCTGACGGTTTTCATTATGCCCATAAAGTAACCACCGATATTTTAGAAGGGGCAAATGATTATAAAATCGTCAATAATAAAGACGAAGCTGATTATTATCTGGAGGTTTTGGTTGATCAAGGCGGTAGTGATGAGGTGCCGTCCATTGTTTATAAAATGATTTTGTTTGATAATTCTGATGTGAAAGTTAACGAATGGATTGTTAATGTAAAACAACTCAGAAATGATGACCGAAGCTGGTGGTAATGATACAGCTCAAAAAATTTATATTTTGTTTGGGTGTCTTTTTGTTTGCTCAAAAAGCGTGGGCTGCCGGTATTGATGAAGATGAAGCCGTCATTAGTCTTTTCGGAAAAGCTTGCGAAACGATTAAACAAGGAGAAGCCAAGTCGTCTGTAAGATTACGTGCTACGGATAAGGCAAGCTTTAAATCTGTTGAAAATATTGCCGAGCTCAGTGAATATCGAAACCAGATGCCTACACATGATTTTAATGTTTTGATTTATGCTATTGTTGACAACTATATTGAAGACTTGTCAGTTAAAACAAGCAAGCAGACAGAACAGGAAATTTGCGTTGAAGCGACAGGCTTTTTACACAGTGAAAATATATTGAAAGCGATTAACGAAAATTATCAAAAATTTTCTGAAACACCGGAAACCATTACTCACACTGAAGCTACATATCCGCAAGCACTTGAAATTGAGGATGAAAAAGCTATTGTTCCTACAGTTACAGATTTTCCGCCTGCTCCGTCTTTGCCTGAAAAAGTAGAATCGACGGAACAAGTTTTTGATACTCCCACTACTGTTTCTGTCCCCCAAAAAAGCGAAAACAAGCTACTTGGAAACGGTACAACTGTATTTATTGAAAAAACAAAGTTTTTTAACGGCATGACAACCAATGCATATTTTGATGATTTGAGGCAAATTATTCAGAAAAAGCAAGGGATTCGTATTGTGGAAGATAAGAATCTGGCTGATTATATTATTTCACCTGAAGTTTTACGAGCTAAAGTCGATGCTGTTAATTCCCAAACAAACAGGTTGCAAATGGTTGTTGCTTTGGAATTATTTGATGTCAAAAAAGAAACAAGTGTTACGGAACATCAAAACCGCTTCATTTTATTTGAAGGACAGGAAGATGAGCAAAATGTTGCTTCAAATTTGATGAAAAAGCTTTTTGCGCAGGCCGGAAAAATTATCGTAAATAAAATATCAACCAAAACCGTCGGTGCCGTTATGGAACGAGATGCGATTATTACACCTGCCGGAGCAGAAAAAGTTTCTCCTCCTCGACGCCCCTAATTTTCATCCTCGACGACATTCCAACCATCGTGTTCTGTTATCTGAACAACATTAACACTGATATTGTTCATCTGGCCTTGACCGACAGATGCCCATAAGCCTGTAATCTTATTTTCAATTGTTGCTTGAAGACGTGAGCAGAAAGTATCCTCATTATTGACATAAATAACAATCACAGTTTCAGGAAAACCACGATCCTCATATAATTCATATTCATAAGAACACATATACTCCGAAACATTTTCCAAAATTAACTTCATGATACTTTTAAAAACGGCTTGATTTTGTGTTTCAACATAAGTATCAGCAAGCTCAAACAATAAATCATCTTCTTCCGGTAAGTTCGGATATTCGCCAATTCGATTAATTAAAGTCAAATTTCCGGTCATGACAGAAAATTTAACCAAGCTCGGATAAAATAAATCTAAATTATCACGTAAATTTTCAAATCTGGGTTTTAATAAAACCGATGCCATATCCAACATGCCAAGACTGAGCAAGTTTTCAATATAAACAAACTCAAAAAATGCCTCTAAATTGCCACCGATTTCCCAAATCCGTTTACCAAGTGTTTGGGCTTTTTCTCGGTTACCCAACATAATTTGACAATACATTAGGGTAATCAATCCGGAAATATCATTGTTTTTTTGCTGTAAAGCGGTATAAATTTTTCTTTCCACTTCCAAAATTTCCGGAACTTGATTGTAGTTCAGCGCAAAAAGCTCATCCAACAAATCATCCCAAATAGAATTGTTTTCTTCCGGCAATTGAATTTCATTCTCCATGATTTTCCCCTTTTTCCAACATAAATGTGACAGGACCGTCATTGGTTAAACTAACCTGCATATCAGCCTGAAAAATTCCGGTACCAATTTCTAGTCCGCTTTGTTTCAGGCAACTAACAAAATAGTCATACAATTCTTTAGCTTTTTCCGGTTTCTCGGCTGTTTCAAATCCCGGACGATTGCCACGTGAGGTATCTCCGGCCAGCGTAAATTGTGATACCGCCAGAATTCCGCCCTTAATATCCTGAACCGATAAATTCATTTTTCCGAATTCGTCTTCAAAAATTCGTAAATTACAAGCTTTCTTAGCCAAATATTCCGCACATGACGGCGTATCCCCTTTTTGAACACCAAGTAAAATAAGCATACCTTTATCTATGGAAGATACCTTTTTTCCATCAACATCTACCTGACAACGGCTAACTCTTTGAATCAAAGCTCTCATTTTTACCTCTGTCTTAATTCTAACAATATTTTCTTTAAGATACCTTAATAAAACACATAAGACAGAATAATCGCAGCAACTATTCCGGCAAAGTCTGCCAACAAAGCACAGGGCAATGCCGCACCGACTTTTGTTATTTTCACAACACCGAAGTAAACTGCAAGCACATAGAATGTTGTTTCGGTTGATCCTTGTACGACTGAAGATACAAATGCCGGAAAACTATCAACACCATAGGTTGTCATTGTTTCTATCATCATTGCTCGAGCCCCGCTCCCTGATAAGGGCTTAAGTATGGCCGTGGGTAGAGCTGCTACAAAATCAGTATTTATGCCTAAAAGAGTAAAAAGCTTTTCGAATCCGACAATCAACCATCCCATAGCTCCCGAAGCCCGAAAAACAGCAATGCCTACCAACATGGCAACCAAATAGGGAATAATCCGGACAGCAATATCAAATCCCTCTTTAGCTCCGGAGATAAATGTTTCATATACATTTAAATGTTTTATCAAGCCGGAAACCAAAAATAAAACAATAATCAGAAACAGCAAAAAATTTCCGCAAGCCGCCGAAGCGATTAATCTTTCCGTAGGCGGCAAGGACTGGAAATAAAATGCCGTCAGTCCGACAACACCTAAAAATCCGCATAAATATGCCAACACAACACGATTGAAAATTGCTAACTTTTGCACCCAAGCGACACTCAAAAAACCGACCAGTGTTGAGCAAGAGGTTGCCAACAAAATAGGAATAAACACCGCGGTCGGATTAAGGGAATCCAGCTCGGATCGATACATTAAAATTGTTATCGGAATTAAGGTTACTGCCGAGGAATTGATAACCATAAATAACACCTGAGCATTAGAAGCTCTGTCCTTATGCGGATTAAGCGTTTGCAGTTGTTCCATTGCTTTCAAACCCATCGGCGTGGCTGCATTATCCAGTCCCAGAATATTAGCCGCCATATTCATAATCATAGATCCCATGGCCGGAGAATTGCTCGGAACATCCGGCATGATTTTGTTAAACAACGGGCGCAACCCCTTGGCTAAAAGATTTGATAATCCTGAATTTTCCGCTATTTTTAACAGTCCGAGCCACAGACATAACATGCCGGTCAGATTAAGAGAAATCGTAAATGCATTTTTTGAGGAGGCAAAAACAGCCGCTGTCAACTCAGACCAAATTTGCGGTTGTCCTCCCAACAAACTCTGCCCTGCAGCAACAATAAAAGCTATCAGAAAAAATGACACCCAGATAATGTTCAACATTGTTTTTCTCCTCAGGCTTAATTTAACCGTAAATTTTTAATATTTCTTAAAACTAATCTCGCTATAATTGATTAGTGGTTTGAAAAAAGGAGAAAACAATGGAAAAGATTATATTGTGGGCTGTTGTCGGTGTTATTGTTATCGGATTTTACGCTCTTTATGTCGGTTTAATTAAAAAGAAAAACCGTCTGAAAGAATCTGCTTCCGGAATCGATGTGCAACTCAAAAAACGCTATGACCTTATTCCCAATCTTCTGACAATGGCGGCAAAATACATGGAACATGAAAAAGCTTTGATGGAAGAAATCACCAAACTGCGCAGCGATGCCATGGCCGTTAATTTTGCAGTAGAACCGTCAAAAAAGATTAAATTGGAAAATCTGCTCAACCACAAAATGAATGATTTTAGGCTCTCTGCGGAAAATTATCCGGATATGAAATCTAACCAAACAATGTTAACAGCAATGGAAAGCATGAATGAAGTTGAGGAACATATTGCCGCAGCCAGACGTTTTTACAATTCTAATGTGACTGAATTGAAAAACGCCATCGAGATATTCCCCAGCTCTTTGGTTGCTAAAATTATCGGCATCAAAGATGATATGCCGTTTTTCACTGCCGAAGAAGCAGCCAAAAAAGAAATTAATGCAGCCGGATTTTTCAAATAAATGCAGGAAAGCGAAGAAATCATCCGTCTCCGTAAGGGGTTTGAAACTTATTACAACAATGTCTTGTTGCCCAAGCTTGCTCAAGTTGAAATTGAACGCAAAAAATATTTGCGTTATTTTATCTTCGGGCTAATTATTGTTTTTCTCATTCTCCCTTTGCTATGCGGCGGATTGTTTCTTCTGTTTCTCATCAATCATGGTGGAAGCTATCACTTTGAAGGTGAAGTCCCTGTTGATACTATTTTCTTTATTTTGCTTATTCTGATTGCCATTGTTTCAAGTCCGCTACATTTTTTCAAAAACAAATCAAAAAATCACCTTATGCCCGACTTGGTCAAATATTTTGGTGATTTTAGCTATGTCTATGAGTGCTTCATTGATGATGACACGCTACGAAAATCTCAATTGTTTAACGGTTATAACCGTCATTCCGGAGATGACTATTTCAGCGGCGTTTATCAAAATGTGACAATTACAGTCTCAGAAGAAGAACTGTTATATCACACCCACAATGGCAAAAGAAGTTCAACTACCACCGTTTTTGACGGGATTGTCATTATGCTGTCAATGAACAAAAAATTTTCGGGACAAACTGTTGTTTTTAAAGATTGGGGGCTTTTCAACAGTTTTCATAAACTGGGATGCGGATTACAAAAAATCGCCCTTGAAGATAGTGTGTTTGAAAAAGAATTTGAGGTTTACGGCTCCGATCAACTGGAAGCTCGCTATTTGTTAACGACAGCTTTTATGGAAAGAATGCTCAAAGTCAAAAATGTTTTTCATGGCCAAAAAATCCAATTCAGTTTTTTTGA
>CAYLIN010000047.1:0-10165 GCA_964383725.1 uncultured Azospirillaceae bacterium
ACAAACTAAATTCCCTCACAAGTTATAACAATCAAAGCGATTCTACAAGCAAAAAGTATAAACGTCCCCAGTCCTGTTGGGACTTCATTTTTTACAATCCCCTTCTGGCACATTTTATTTTTACAATCATGTTCGGACTTGTTTCGGACATCTCCCCTTACAAGGCATTTAAATCGGAGTTTCGACGGCTTGTCGGTTTTGTAACAAAAATGTCATAAAAACAGCGTTTTATGTTTTTCCGGTTCTGTGAATTTTTTGTTACAGCCAGAATTACATCGTGTAAACAATATGTTAACCATTTTGCGCTATAAGCAATTTTACTGGAAAACTTTTTAAAAATTAGGTATTCTAGAAGAGTAGAGAGTTTTGTAACTATTTAAAGGAGAAAAATTATGAAATTTATTAAGAACAATATCTGGACATTATGTCTGGTAGCTTTTGCAACAATGATGGCTTTCTGCGGCGACGCATCAGCTCAAACAGTTGTTTCAACAGCTCAAGAGAAAGCAAGAAACGTATTTGAAGCTACTAAAAAGATTATGTTCATTGTTGGTGGTTTCGGTTTGGTTGGTATCGCATTTGGTGCGATTGCCGGTAAAATTAACTGGAAATGGTTTGCTGGTTTGGCTGTTGGTTTGGCTATCTTGGCCGCTGCCGGTTCTATTGTTAACTACGCAACCGGTGAAAGCGTTGGTTTCGACGATTCATTTGATAATGCTGCGAACAACGGCTAATTTCTCCTTTATTACGGCTGAGGGGCGCAAGTCGCCCTCTCGGCTTAAGGAAAAGATAACACGGAGAGTCCGCGGACGATTGTCACCAATCATTCTGGCTCTCCTTTTTTCAAAAATACGGAGCTTTGTCATTTTGCTTAAAGGGCTGAATAACCAAGTTCACGGATAATAAGAACGGACGGAGGGTGCAATGTTAAACTTAAAGAAAATAATCAAACTGGTTTTGATTGCTGCCTTCGTGTGTGTTATGCAGGCAAGGGATGTTTGGGCAGTAAGAGTTTCTTGTCCAGGCGGTGGTGCCATTGACTGTCCGAGTGGTAAAAAATGTTTTCGCTTGTCAAACGCAGCTGCGAATGATCCTGATCCATTTTTCTGTGGCAACAGCCAATCCGATGAAACCAGTATACGCAGGGATTGTGTCAGAAAATGTGGTAGTGATGAAGTTTGTAATCCGGGAACAAGACAATGCATAAAAAAAGATTCTCAAGCGGCTAAACATATATCAACAGGTTCAAACACTCAGCAATCAGACGCTGCGGTTACCGGTTGTTCAGCTGATTTTGGTTTGTTTTCCGGTTTGATCACTGCCGGAAGTGAGATATTTAACGGACTGCGTGATTTAATTTATGTCGTTGCCGGATTTGGTATTATCGGTGTGGCTGTGGGGGGCTTTTTTGGTAATATGAACTGGAAGTGGTTGGGGGCAATTATTATTGCTCTGGTTGTGATTGCGACCACCGGAGAGTTAATAAGTGCAATCACTGGCTGTGAACAATATACATCAAAAATGATCCAAGACACGCTGAAATAAAATTATTAAGGCTTTAGACTGCATAAGAGCAGGAACAGGAGGACGTTATGACTAATCTGAAAAATATAAGCAAAGTTATTCTGGTTGCAGGTGCTTTCACCCTCGCTTCCTTCTGTTCATTTATTCCGGAAACAAAAGCTGCAATGGATTGTTCAAAGCAGACAATTAAAAGTTGCCGAGAAGCGTGTGAGTTGGGAAATAAATACGGTCGCTATGCGACAGATCCGGATGAAATAAGCCTTATCAAGGAGGCTTTAGCGAAGTGTAATTCGGACAGAGCACGACAAAATTATGATAAAGCAAGAAATGAGATGTTCGGCGAAAGCGGAGGAAGTGGACAATCTTCAGCTTCCTCAACATCAGAACAAGAAAAGCCGAGAAAACCCGCTTTGGGAGAAGATATTACCGAAGATGATATAGAGGAAGCAGCATACGATAAAGCATACGGAAATCGTTCTTCCGATGATAGTGGAAATGCTGGTACCCGTAGTGACAATACCAGACCGAGTTTAGCAGGAGGCGTTACTGGCCCAGGAGAGTTACCAACAATTGGAGGTGTTAATACTCAAGTTGTTAATATGCCTTCTTCTGATGATATTCAAAAAAGAGACAGACCGAGTTTAGTAGGAGGCGTTACTGGCCCAGGAGAGTTGCCAACAATTGGAGGTGTTAATACTCAAGTTGTTAATATGCCTTCTTCAGCAGATATTACAAAATCTGCACAATCAAAAGAGGAAGTAAATAAAAGTGCTCAAAGAAAAAGAAGTGAGACTGAGAATAAAGCTGCGGAATGTGAGAAAATTAAAGATGCTCGACAAAAAAAGGAATGTTTAGATGAGCTGGAAATATTAAATAAGAGAACAGAAAGTTTTGAAAAGGGGGTTAATGATTTTGATAAGAAACAAAAAAATGATGAAAAGATAGCATCTAAAGAACGATATGAGCAAGCGCAAAAGGAAAGTGAAGAAAAGAAGGAAGCTGCCAAAGCTGAAAAAAAAGCTTTAGATGACGAGCTAGCAGCAGCAAAGAAAGATTTACAAGACGCTTGTAATTCCGGTGATAAGAAAAAATGTAAAGAAGCAAGAGAAGCATATGACGAGAAAATGACCGGCTCAAAAGCGATTAAAGATCAAGAAAAAGAGATCTCTAATCTTAAAAAAGCAGCGGATAAAGCCTGTAAAGGAGATAAAAAAGAAAGTTCAGAATGTCAAGCAGCACAGGCAAATCTTAAAGCTGCTGAAGGTAAATTAACTGATATTAAAGAGAATACACTTACAGCACGATATAATGCCACTATGGGTGAGTATAATGATGCAATGAAGGAGGCTCAGGCGCAACAAAGAGATGCTGTAGATAAAAATGTGGTGGAGGCTGGGCGCGAGAAATATAATCAAGCAAAGGCTTTGTATAATAAATGTGCCGCACAAAAAAATCTGGATGACGACAATAAAGATGCTGCATGTCAAGGAAAAGATTTAGATCAGCTGAAAAAAGAAGTAGACAACGCATATCAAGAATGGAGAGAAGCAGAAGATGTATTAAATGATAAAAAATCAGCTGCCGCAGGTGATATTCGTGATGCTGAGAAAAATCTTCAAGATTTACAAAAGGCTTATAAAGACGCCAAAGCTGCGTGTGATTATTATGAGCAAAATGGAGCTGTTTCAAAAGCCGCCCAAAAGGATAGAGATGAAAAATGTGGTGAAGCTGAAAACCTGTTAAGCCAAATAAAGGTGGCAGAAAGGGATTTGGATAACGCTAAAGCCGCTGCCAGCGCGATTGGTGGCGGTGTAGACGGAGATCATAAGGGACAAGTGTATGCCGCAATCTCCACCAACATGGGGACGGGGATGATGGATGGTTCATACCGTGGGTATGCTTCTTATAATGTGAATGATGGAAATATTTTTCATACCATCAGCCGACGGGCAATGCGTATTATCGTCGGCTTAAAACCGATTGTCTATGTGTTTGCCGGATTTGGTTTGATTGGTTTTGCCTGGGCTGCCGTTTTTGGAAAAATCAGCTTTAAGTGGTTTGGCAACATTGCGATGGGCTTGTTCCTCGTTGCCAATATGGGACGCTTTATTGAATATTTTGTTTTCAAAGGTGAGGGTTTGGGGGAAAAAGATGCTCTTAAATTCGGTTTACACTATGATAGCAAAACTGGTGAATATAAAGATCCAACGCGATTGCACGAAGGATTTGCTGATACTAAATATGTTTGGGTTGATGAATCCGAATTTTATACAGCGCCGAAATATGTGGGCAATGAAATGCAACCGCCGGCTGAGTTGTTAGCCGAGAAACAGAAAACCCGTGGTTTTTGTAAATCAGGTGGTCTCAGTGGTTTTGCAAGCTTTAAGAGCTGTGTAAACGATATCGTTTCTGCCGGGAAAAAGGCTTACAGCGCAGCTCAAACGGCTAAAAATACAGTTGCGAATGTCGGTTCAGCAGTAAAAAATATTAAGGAAAAAGCTAAAAATATTGGAAATGCATTTGAAAATATCAATAATGCAAAAGACATGTTTAACGCATTGAATACTATCAGCTCAAATGTGACGGGTATGGTTGGCGCTGCCGGTGGTGTCATTAATAATACCATGTCAAATCTTTCCAAAATTTCAAATAATATACAAGATGTCACTAAGAGTACGGATGAAGTTGCCGAGTTGAATGCAAAACGTGATCGCGGTGAAGCAACGAATGCCTTTGACAGAGGCTTAAAGGGACAAACCATCGGCATGAATGGTGAGGTTGAGCGTTTAGCTGATGGTAGTATTGCCGGTAATGGTGGTGTTGCCGGTGCAATAACAGGTGTAACCAATACGATTGTCAAAGAAACAAATAAGATCGGATCTAAGGTCACATCCGTAGCAAAAACCGGTGCTGATGTAAGTAATTTGGTGGAAAATACCAGCTTGAGCAGTTTGACAGGTGGTCTTATTAAAAATACAGACAGCATCAATAGCAAACGACAAGAGAAAAAACAAGAAAAGGCCGCAGAAGAGAAACGAGTTGCCGAGGCTCAAAGAGCTGCCGAGAAAAAAGCAGCGGATGATAACGCTTATTATGAAAAATGGCAAAAAGAGCATCCGACCGAGGAACAGCAACAAAAAGAAAGAGATAATGCAAAAACGGCTCATGAAAATGCTGAAAAAAATACTCGGGAAAAGGCTCAAAACCTTAGCAAAGCTCAAGCTGAATATGACGCAGCTTTGAAGAAAGCTAATGAAAGCGGCGATAAAGAAAGCGTTTTGGCTTTGCGTGAGGCAGAAAAGAAATTATCTGCTGCTAACAATGACTATAGACAGGCGCAAAATGAAAGCAATCAGGCAAAACGGCATTTAGATGCGATTACACCGCAACAAGATAAAGACGATCAAAAATATATTGATAGTTGGAAAGCATCTCAAAGCGGACAAAGTTCGACATCAACATCTAATAGCAAACAAGATGCCGCGGCAAAAGCTGTTGAGGCCGCCAAGAAACAGAGTGAAGAAGTCAAAAAAGCAGAATCTGATCTGTCCAGCAAGGAACGGGCTCTTCAAAATGCAGAAAAAGCAAGTGAAAATGCGCAGAAGAATGCCGACACTTTAGAGCGTAAGGCTAAAGAAGCTGCGGAAAAAGCGGCTCAGAGTGGTTCGGAAGCTGATAAACGCGCGGCAGAAGTTGCGGCAAGTCGAGCAAAGACGGCTCGCGCCGAAGCAGATCAAGCGGCTATAAAAGTCAAAAATGCGAAAGAAAGTCGTGATAAAGCCCAAGCTTCTTATGACGAGGCTAAAAAACCGATGGAAAAATTGGCTAATGAAGCCAGAACTTCCGCAATAGGTGCTGCTCAAGAGGTCCAGACTCAAGAAGCAGAGCGAATTAAAAATGCAGAAAAGAAGATTGAAGAGGCAGAAGCTGTTCGCAGTCAAAGAGCTAAAGAACTTGATGAGGCTAAAAAAGCTCTTGAAAAGGCAAAAGCCGATGCACAAAAAAACGGCTCAAAAGAAAATATTTTGGCTGTTCGTGATGCGGAGAAAAAATTGACTGAAGCTGAAAAGAGCTTGAATAATACGGATAAAGAGCTTGAACAGCAGAGAAAAATCAAGAAAGAAGCCGAAGAACGTGCTGCTGCAGCAAAAGTCTTTGAATCTAAAGTTCGGACCGAAAAAGAATTTGGTATAACGGCAAGTGATGAGAAAAATCTCAGAAAAGACGAGAAAGAAGAGCAAAAATATGTTCAGAAATGGTTGAGCGATAATCCGACAGCAGAAGAACAACGTCAAAAGAAAGAAGCAGCTGATCAAGCTTATGCTTCGGCAACGCAAAACCGCCAGAGCAAAGAAGATGCATATAAAAAAGCTCAGGAAGAATATGAAGCAGCCCGCAAAAAAGCAGAGCAAACCAGAAATGTTTCCGATCTTGAGGATTTGTACAAAAAGGAAAAGGCTTTGAATGCTTCTCAAGCGGAATATCAACGCTCTAAAAATGCTGAACAATCGGCTAAACAACAGGCAGAAAAATCTGCTTTGAAAGAGGATAAACAAGCTGAAGATATTCGTAATCAAGCCGAAAGTATTCGTAATCAATATGCACGGAACTCAACACCTGATAGAAATGCTGAAAAAGCGGTAGCTGCAGCAGCTGCAGCTAATAGAAACGCTGAACAAGCTCAAAAAGAAGCTAAAAATAAGGAACGTGCAGCTGAACAGGCTAAAAAACAAGCAGATGCTGCTGCGCAAAAAGCACTTCAAAGCGGCAAGGATTCTGACAAACGAGCAGCAGAACAAGCCCAGAAAAGAGCTGAACTAGCCAAACAAGAGGCTCAAAATGCTCAGAAAAAAGCGGTAGAAGCGCAGAAGCCGGTAGCTGAAGCAAATGAAAAAGCTCGTCTGGCAGAAGTTGAACAGGCCAAATATGCTCAACAGCAAGCTCAAAGAGCTAAAGAAATAGCCGAAATATCGGTTCGTGAAGCACAGGAAAGGGCCAAAAATGCGGCAGATGCCGCTAAAGCTGCTGCCGAGGTGGCTGCTGAAAGGGCTAAGATAGCCGCAGAAACAAACAATGACAGAGATATTGTTGCGGCACAAAATGCAGCTCGTTCAGCTCAGCAAAGACAGAGAGAAGCTCAGATTGCGCAAAAACATATTGATGAAGAAATTCGTCGCCGTAATGATGCTGAAATGGCTTATTATGAAGCCGTAACCAGAGAAGCTTTATTGATGGAGCAACAAGGAAGTTATGTTGCGGGAGGTAATTATTCGTTTTCATCATTGGCGATTCCCGAAAGCAACAGCGGAAGTTCAGCAGGGGCATCAAATACTCAAGTTTCAAGTGCAATAAACAATGCTGAAAATTTTTCTGCTTCTGATAATCCGCAAAGACAAACAAAAGCGGTTAAGATGAATATGCCGGCACAGCAGACGTCTTCTGCTAATGATGTTGTTGTTCGAAACTCGCCGTTAAAAACAAGTGGCAGTAGCGGTAATATTGTCAGAAGAACACCGCAAACATCTTCCGTAACGGCATCTTCTTCAGGAGGTTCGTCCGGAACATCATCAGGAAACACCTCGTCAGATAATAGCAATAAAGGTAATACAACAGGGGGAAATTCAGGAAGCAATACCAACAATTCAACAGGAAGCAACAGCGGAACGTTGACACTGGTGTCAAAACCGACCCAGACATCTGGAGAAAGTAAACCGGTGTTAGGTGAGGAAGAGGCAAATAATTCCAATTCTTCGGCCTCTATGGTCGGGGGTGGTAGCCGTTTGAAAATACCGACCCGCAAAACATCACTGAGAAGCAAAGGAACGATTAGGGGAACAACAACCCGAGGAAACTATTCCAGCTATAAATATGGAACAGCAGTAAGTCGTAGTGCGGCAAACGGGGTGAGTGGAAAAGTTGTACAAGGAGCCGGAGGTGTAAATACTTCTCGTGCTCAGGCTGTATCCGCTGCTCAGGCTCGCGCCGAAGCCTATAAAGCGCGTCAAGATATGTTGTTGCGCAAAGAGGCTGAAACAAGACAGTCCGAAGCCGGTGTCTTAGAGGATACTGATGAAACCGGATTGGCTGCCGGTATAGGAACAGAAGCGGGTGATGCCGAGATTATGGAAAATGTCTTTGAAGAAGCTTCTGAAAATGAACGTGGGGTAGATTCACCAGAAGCTGTTCCAGCTGAATAAAAATTAACGCATTATTCATAAACAAGGGGTATACTAAAGAAGATGGTATGCCTCTTTTTTTGTGGTGATAACAAGGTGATAACCCGAGGGTTTTTGTTGCATAAAAAAATAAAGCTTCTATCATAAAAACAGAAAAACAGAAGAGAACAAATAAATGCGTGAAGTGATCTTAAAAGCAGTCGCAAACCCGCCAAAAGTTTTGTGGGGGCCTTTTTTGCCGACAATGTTGAACATGGGGCTTCAATTCCCTATGATGTTCATGTTTTTGGGAACGTTAGATGCCAACCCTCTGTTTTTTATGGTAACGTTGATTTTAGGACACATGTTCTGTATTTTCTTGGGCGTTAAAGAGCCGCACATTTCCGCAATGATACAGGCATACGGACAGGCTAACATTAATTCACATAACCTTTATAAAGAAAAGGGGAATAAATTTGCACCCTGATTTTGATTTTTTTAGCACCTTCGTACAAGGGCTTTCGAGTTTAGAGATTTTGGTTGCTGTCATCGGTTTTATTTCTGCAGCGGCCTTTGCCGGATTCTGGGTAACCAAATTCGGCTATTATGTTTTGCCTCAACCTCGTGAATCGCGAGTTTCTGACTTCTTGCCGTTTAACAAGCTTTTATCCGACGGAATGACTATTAAATGCTATAACGGATCTTTGGCGCGAGTGTTTAAGGTCGAGGGTGTTGACTTGGCTTTTGTGACCGAGGAAAAGGTTATGTCCATGCTTGAAGCGCGCAAGGCATGGATTGACGGGATGTCGGATTTGCAAGTGACCTGCCGGATTATTACATTGCGTGAGCGGATTCCTCTTGAACAGGAACAAGGAGATTTCGGAAATAAATTGTTGGCGGATATTTCGGCTGTTTGGCATGAAAACTTGAGCCGTGTCTATAGTAATACGCACTATATTGTTTTATCTGTAATTGACCGTGACGAGGCGTTAAAGGATTTGAACTACGCTTCTCAAGCGCTTATTGCTACCTTAAATGAATATGGGGTGTCTGCAATGTATGAGGGGGAAGGAAGTGCTGCGGAAGATAGCCCGTTATATGTTTACTCGCGAATTTGCAGCCCGATATCCAAGCCAATGCCGAAAGTAAATGGAGCTGAAGGGGCGCATTTGAATGAGCTTTTGACGGCAGATCATATTCATTTTACCGGAGAAAACGGATTAATTCGATTCTTTTCCGGAGATAAAGAGATTTATGAGGCCGTCATGGGAATACGTTCTTCCGGTGACTATATGGACGAGGGAATGGTAGCATCTCTGTTGGCCGTCGACTGTGAGTTAACTCTGTTACACAATGTTCGTCCGATTTTTAAGCCGCATGCTCGTGCGTTGCTTATGCAACAACAACGTATGGCGACAATGACCAGCTTTTCTTCTGATGTGGTTGATCAATACAGTGAGGTTTTGGCTGCTATTGAAGACAGTGATAGTAACCATCAGGCGCTGACAGAATATGCGATGGCAATTATCTTGCGAGGTGGCAGTAAGGAAGAAATTGATTATGGAGAAAGTGAAGTCCAACGTATTTGTCGTTTGTTTGGTGTTACGCCTGTGCGTGAAGGCTGGGTGACACAGGCGACTTTTTTCAATCAATTTCCAACGTATGAAGTATTACCCAGAACGTATCGTTATTTGTCCCGAGTTGTGGCAACAGCAATTTCATTTGATAAACCGTCCGAAGGTTTTTCAAAAAGTGACTGGGGACCGGGAGCTATTTCTGTTTTCCGTACAACATCAGGATCTGCATATCGTTTTCAATTCCACGTGTCTTCTGAAGATTCTGCTGTGGCTCACTGTTGTATTATCGGTCCGACCGGTCAAGGTAAAACAACCTTGCTGACATTCTTGGCCGGTCAGGCAATGCGCCATAAAGACCTAAAAGTGTTCTTTTTTGACCGCCACCGTGGTGCTGAAATTTTCACTCGAGCAGTTGGCGGCGCATACATTGGTTTTGATGGTGATGAAAAGAATGTATCTCTCAATCCGTTTGACTGTTCTAATAATGCGACAAACAGAGCATTCTTAATGAGATGGTTGCGTGCGATTACCATGGTTGATGATGCTGTTTCTGAAAAGGAAATTGCGCGTGCCGTTACAACGGCTTTTGATTACCTACGTCCGGAGGAGCGCATTATGACCAACTTGTATAAGAGTTGTTTCTCGCCAACGGGCAATATGCGTCGAGAGATTTATAAATGGGTCAATCCGGATCAGTATGGCAAAATCTTTAATGCTGAAAATGATAGCTTGGATCTGAAGACAAAGCGATTTATGGCTTTTGACTTTACGCATATTTTTGAAGATGAAACTTTAGCGCCTGCAGTCATCAGCTACATCATGCATCGTATTCAGTCTGAAACCGGAGAAACCGGTGTCCCGTCATTGATTATGATCGATGAAACGGCGCCGATGTTAAAACACCCGATG
>CAYLIN010000048.1:0-10043 GCA_964383725.1 uncultured Azospirillaceae bacterium
CGGCATTTTCATCATTGATGGTCCAGCCATATTTACGATTGAGGTCACGAATCGGTACTTGGCCGTCAACCAACCAAGAATTTTCATCCAGTTTGCGGATGCCCATGGTGTCAAGGTTGGGGATGTCGCTTTCATCGTTAATATCGCCGACGATTTCTTCCAAAATATCTTCCAAAGTGACAATACCTTGCAAGTCGCCATATTCATCAACGACGATGGCAAAGTGTTCCCGACGAGCGCGAAACATTTGTAGCTGTTTGATTAAGGTTGTGTTGTCGGGAATAAACCATGGCGCGGTCATGATATCTTCAATATTGATATCTTCGTATTTTCCTTTTTTATCAATGGCTTCTCGGAACAGCGTTTTAACACGGATGACGCCGACAATGTTTTCGGGTTTGTCTCGATAAAGAGGAATGCGGGAAAACGGACAATTTTTGACTTTTTGCAAGATGTCTTTTACCGGCATGGTTATATCAAGCGAGAAAAGATTTTTGCGGTGATTCATAACATCATAGACTTGGATATCGGCAAAATCCAAAACGTTTTTAATCATTGCTTTTTCTTGTTCTGCATCTTGAGCCTGACAAGCGGAAAGGGCTTCTCGGACAACAGATAGTTCCTGTTCTTCGGAGAGGTTTTGCGCTTTTTGTCGGTATTTGTTTAGTAAGTAGCCGATTAAAATTCCACTAAAAAGAGCTGAAACAGCAATTATTGAATATAGAATCATTTGGCCTCCAACTCTAAAAAGCTTTTGATTGCCGCAATGACACGATTGACCGTCATATCAACTTGTTCCTCTTTAGTTTCAACGATAATATCTGCTTGCGAGTAATAGGGATATTCATCGTGAATATATTTTTCAAGCTTGTTTTTTAATTCATCATCGCTGCCTTTTAAGAAAGGACGATGTTTGCGGCCGGCAGTGCGATTGTAGAGGACGTCTATGTCTGCTTTGAGCCAGATGGTAATGGCGTTTTGTTTTGCATATTGACGGGTTTGTTCGGCAACAAAAGAACCACCACCGGAAGCCAAAACGCAAGCTTCTCCTTGCAAGAGACGTTTCATAACACGAGCTTCACCAGCACGGTATTCTTCAACGCCAAAGCATTTTAAAAGGTCTATCAATGATAGGCCGGAGGCTTTTTCAACTTCTTGATCTCCGTCAACAAACGGTAAGTTTAATTTTCTGGCAAGGCGTTTGCCAACACTGGTTTTACCGCTTCCCATTAAGCCGACGAGTAATATAATTTTATCTGTTTTTAGCATTTTATATTAATTTTTCTTTCAAACTTGTTATGCTAACTATATAATAACAACAGTTTTTCGCAATCATTTTTTTAGGGAACATGAAGATGCGTCAGAAAAAATCAAATTTTATATACTATGTTATTGGTTTTGCGGTATTGGCGGCTGCGGTTTTTGTGGTTATGCATGAAGTGCCGATGCAGGTCGAACATGTGGAAGAGGTTATTCCTGTTAAATTATAAGATATGATATGGAGCGTCGTGCTTTAATAGAAGATTTTTTGGATATGATGGCTGCCGAAGTCGGGGCCTCTCCAAACACGATTAAAGCTTATCGTCGCGATGTGGAACAATTTGCCGAAGTTACCGGATATAAAAATTGGGCTGATTATAGCGATGCTGATTTTGCTTTTTATGTTCAGGTATTGCATAAAAATGGATATGCAGCAACTTCGGTTTTACGTAAGGTTTCGGCTGTCAGAGAATTTTTTCGCTTTCTTTTTGTGGAAAATGAAATTTCTTATAATCCGACGACCGATATTACAACTCCGAAAAAAGAAAAGCCTTTACCAAAGTTTTTGACAGAGGATGAAATTGCGGCTTTATTATATGCGGCACGTGAAAGCAAAGATATTAAACACAAACGTTTAGCTGTGATGATTGAATTGATGTATGCGTGTGGTTTGCGTGTTTCAGAATTGGTGTCGTTGCCGGAAAGGTGTATTAATTTTGATAAAAAACAGATTATTGTTTTTGGTAAAGGACGGAAGGAGCGGGTTGTTCCTGTTTCTGAGAGGGCTTTGAAAGCTGTTCAGGAGTATTATTGTATCAGGCCTCTCTTTATTGATAAAAATAAAAATTCATCATGGATGTTTCCTTCTCTTACGGCTAAGGGGGGGCACATCACCAGTAATGGTTTTTATAAGGCTTTGAAGGAAGTGGCTGTAAAGGCCGGCATTTATCCTTCCAGAATCTCTCCTCATGTGCTCAGACATTCGTTTGCGACCCATTTGTTGAATCATGATGTTGATTTGCGTGCCGTGCAAAAAATGCTGGGGCATGAAGATATTGCGACAACAGAAATTTATACGCATATTTTATCTGAAGCATTGTTGCAGAAAGTAAAACAAAAACACCCGTTGGCAAATCGATTGTGTAAATGAAAAAAAGCTCCGAATTTTCGGAGCTTTGAAAGGATTATGGCTTCTTTTTCGGCGGGAGAATCTTGACCTCCGTGAGGTCGGCAATTTCCGGCGTTTCACCATTGGTCGGGACGATGAATGCGATGTTTTCATCTTCGTTGACGGCGATGTAGGCTTTGAAGCGGTTTTTATGGAAGCAGATAATGTGTTTTGTAAACACGTATCCGCCGTAGGCCGGAGCGCAAGGGTTGAGGGCTCGTGCCAATGTGGCGAATTCTGCAATGAAGGCATCTCGAGCTTGTTCCGGCGTGGAGATCTTTTTGATCACGCTGACGTCCTTGAAGTCTTCGATAGTGGGCGTGCTACCATCAACGGGGACGACGAAGGTGGTCGTGCATTCTTTGTCGTGAGCGATGTAGGCGATCATCGGTTTGCCATCTTTGATTCTTACACTGTACTTCATGAAATCATAATCATTGTAGTACGGTGCGTCAGGATTAAGAGCGCGTGCAAGACTGCCGAATTCAAAGGTGAAGGCATCAATAGCCTCTTTTCTTGATTTGATTTTTTCCATAAAATTATAGTTTGTTAAGTTAGGATAATTTGCTTATAATAGGGATTTATGGCAATAAAAATATCATATTTTTGGAAAAAATCAACAAAAATATTTAATTTTGTCAAGTTAAATATTTCGGGCAAGCTCTAGAAATTGTTGCGGGGTGATTTGTTCCGGTCTGAAGGTGGTTTGAATCCCGATTTTTTCGCATTTTTCTTCAAGATCAGAAATGCTTTTCAGGCTTTGGCGAATCATTTTGCGACGTTGAGAAAATGCCAAGGAAGTCAGATGTTCTATTTTTTTTAACTCTTCTTTTGAAAGTGTTTGAGGCTGGGGGCGGAACAGTAAAACGCTTGACCAGATTTTGGGCGCAGGAACAAAACAATCCGGGCTTAAATCTAGAAGTTTTTCGATTTTACACTGAAGTTGTGCGACAATGGATAGGCGACCATAGTCTTTGCAATTGATTGGCGCAGTAATTCTATCGGCAACCTCTTTTTGAAACATTAAAGTTAGGCTAGCATAGTTATTTATTTGTTCAAGCCAAGACATAAGTAATGGGACTGATATGTTATAGGGGAGGTTGGAAACAATATGTTTGGGATGTCCGTCCAAGGTTGCAATGTCTGTTTTTAGAGCATCACCGTTGATGATTGTTAGATGGTCACCGGTTTTTTCTTTTATTTCTTCCATAATGGCAATGCAGCGTTCGTCCATTTCTATAACGGTCAATTTTTCCGGTGCAGCTCGGAGAACGGATCTGGTTAAACCGCCAGGACCGGGGCCAATTTCAAAAACAAAAGATTGGCTGAAATTTGATAAATTTTGCCGCCGCAATGATTCTCTGATAATTTTATCCGTAACATTGTTATCCAGCAAAAAGTTTTGCCCTAAAGCTTTTTTAGCCATCAAGCCGTGGGCGTCAACAGTTGTTTTTAATGAAGGAAGCGAATTAACAGCGTCGGCAAGATTCATGTTAACCTCTTATTTCTATTACAGCCTGTTGGCGCAAATCTTGTAGCATTTTCTTTGACAGAGCTTCCATCTTTTGATTTTCAAGGAATGTTTTTATTGTTTTTTGATCCGGAATTTCCGGTTTGTCTTTTTGCGGGTTAAATGTTCTCTGGAGCTTTAGAATATAGTATCCGTCTCCGACCATTATCGGGTCACTGATGTCTCCAATATTCATTCTTTTTAAGGTCATTTCCAGAATGGAGGGAAGCTTTCCTTGGTTGACCCAGCCTAAATTACCTCCATTAGCTGCACTGGGACTGTCAGAAAATTGCATGGCATAAAGTTCAAAACGGTCATCATTACGTAAGTTGTAGACTAATTCAGATAAGTTGCGGGCATTTTCTTTTTTGATGAAAATTTCAGAAACCAAATATTTTGGGGTTGTTAAATCTGTTTTTGCTTCTGCCAGAGCTTTTTCTATTTCTTTTTGTGTCGGGGTTCCTTCTACGGCAGCTTTTTTGCGGATTAAGCGCAACCAAGCTAAATCTGATTTTATTTGTTCTGAGAAGGTGTTGGGGCTGATTTTTGCTTGTTTCAGTAAGGTGTTGAGTTGTCCTGAGGGGATGTTGTTGTTTTTTTCAAATTGGCGAAGAGCGCTTTTTACTTCTTCTTCTGTTATCTCAATACTGTTTTTTGCGGCTTCTTGAAGTTTTATTTTTTCTTCTATTGTTGCATTTAATACTCGTTGTGTGATCATATCTTTTGTTTGGGCATTAAATGGTATCTTGGTTGTCATTAAAAAAGAATTTGTACGGTTTTGCATGTCTTCACTGGATATAATCTCTCCATTAACAAGGGCGATGATTTTTAAGGTTTGTGCATGGCTTGCAAGAGCAAGAGATAAGCCGGTGATAAGTGTTAAAACTAAAGAATATTTTTTCATTGTTTATCCTTTTCAATTGATCTTATTTGGAGCTGGTGCCCCCTAAGGTCTTCAGATAGAAAGCAAAGCTGATTTCAAAGTTCCCTTCATAATTGGGATCATTGGAATTATCTTTACGCATAATAAATTGGAATTTTGAACATTCGTCTTCGTAGGTTAGTGTTCCACCGTGTTCAAGAGATCCGCCATTCTTGGTTAGATCTTGACGGTTGTAGATGCTGAATGCCCAATCGCGAGTCAGTTTAGTAGAAAGAGATGTAAATAACTCTTTTCTTTCTCGCCCATAATCCAGAGAGTTTGTTTCAGATTCATTCTCTCTAAAGTAAATATAACCAACGTAGGCTTTTAGAAATTCCGGGCCAAAGTTTGAGGATAATTCACTGTATGTTACTTCATAATCTTGCTTATCCAGTTTGAAACGATAAGTCATATCAAAATATTCGGATGGGGAGGCGTAAATGCGTCCGACATAGTCTGTGAAGTTACCGCTTTGACCTTCTGCGTCAGTAAAGCTTTCATGTTTGTTGAGTTTATAGCTTTGTGCTAAAAAGGCTGATGTTCGTCCGTATTTGTTTCCGTAGGCACTCCAATTTAACCCATAGCTGATGCGGCTGCCGTCGTCGTTTCTGTCGTAGCCGGCATATCTGTCCAAATCAAGAATGTTTGTATCATCTAAATCGACGTCTTGGCTGTCTTGATTGGGGATTTTGTTTATTTTGTTGTCTCCTTTAGGTGCAGCAACGCCAACGATTACAGGTTCTAAAATTTGACGGGAATCTTCTGTGGCTCGAACAAAAGGCAGGCGCCATTCCAAACCTAGTTGCGGAAAGATTCGGCCAACGGTACCGGTATATGGTCTATTGTTATTATAAATATAGTCATCAACGTAAAATAAATCGGATTTTACTGAAGCGGCAAGTTTATATTTTTCTCCGTAAGGACTTGTATAGGGGAGATTCCACGAGTTTATCATTGTGGCTCGTTGGCTGGAGCCGCCATCATCCCAGGTTACGGATGCCATATTCAATGTTGTTTTGGTGTAGGCTCCATATCGGTTGGTGTCACTATAATTTTCATAATTAAACAGCGGAACAACGGTTGGTTTGTCTGCGTTTCTTAAGTCATAACTTAGCAGGGTGTAATAGTAAGCATCGACAGAGGCATAGTTTCTATTATCAAAACCCTGTAAGGAAGCACGAGATGTTAACCAAGCATCATCTTCTTTTGGAAGAGACAGGTCTTTTAGGTAAGCACTGTCAGAGGCATAGTTTATATCTGTGTCCGCAACCCAAAAGTTATTGATTTCGTAGCGCCCTTTTAAAAACAAATTTCCGCGCTCGTCTTTGGTGTCCGGGTCTTTTAGGTATGATCCTGAGATGTCTAAATCGCCTTTGTAAAAATATTTTTTGAATTCAGCACCGGTAACAACTCCTTTGTCACTTGTTATAATCGGGTTGAATAAGATATTTTCCTGATCAGAAATATTCCAAAAATAGCGAGGTTGAATGGCTGCTCCTAAGTAGCTATTAGTACTTATTTTGGGGAATAAAAATCCGGAGCGGCGTTTAACCGTTGGGTCTGGATGTGATAAAAACGGCGTGTATAAAACCGGAACACCTTTGAGTTCAAGATAGGCATTTTGATAGTGAATATCTTGTGTTTCTGCGTTGTGTTCAACCTTTTTTGCTTTTATTTGCCAAAGGGGGTTTTTGTCTTGGCAAACATCGCAAGGTGTGTAAATGACATTTGTCATGATTTTTTTATCTTTATTGCCTCGACGAAATGTGCTGGCAGCAAGTCTGGTTTTGTCTTGCATGATAATTTTTATGTTTTGCATTTCGCCTTGTGTCATCTTTTCGGTTAAAACAACACTGTCAGAAAAAACGACGTTTCCATCTTCTTCAAGAAGAACAACATCACCATCTGCGGTGATGACATCGGTGTTTTGATTGTACGTTACTTTGTCAGCAAAGAGTGTTAATTTGTCCCGAATAATTTCAACGTGACCTTTTGCTGTTATGGTGTTGTTATCCTGATCATTTTCCAGTTCATCGGCACTAAAGTGAATATCTTGACTTTCTTTATCTTCGGACTGTATTGGTGCTGTTGTCGGAACTGCTGCGGTGAAATTCCTTTCCGGTTCAAAGCTCTTAATGGCTGATTCGGCGAAGGTTTTTGCTGTTCCTAAAACATCGGTTTTAGTTGCCGCAAAGGCATCAGGGTAAACAAGAACGGAGAGCCCGAGAGAGATGAACAATCGGTAGTGAAACGGAAGATTTTTATTCATTTTCTTCTCCCGCGAGAAATTCCGGTTTGCTCTTTTTTCTCATAAATAAGGCCGGACAATAACAGTTGAGCAGGTAAATACATACGCCGAATGGTAACAATAAATTTAAGTAGAGAACCGGCAACCAGTTCAGGTGTTTTGCGGCGAGGTTTCCGAAAGAGAGGTCTAACGCTTGAATAACGACCATTGCCGTAACAGACAAAGAAACAATTTTTACTTGGCCTCGACGATTGAAGTTTCCAACCAATAATCCGGTACAGGCTAATAGTGTAAAAACAACGTTCAGCAATGGTGTGGTAAAACGTTTGTTTCCTTCGACGATATAGCGATTAACCTCTTTGGGTGTTAATTGAGGATTGTGGGCTGCGGTTAGTAATTCGGAAAGTGTTTTTTCTCGGACGCCGGCACTTTTTTTGCTTGATGTTTCTTTAGCGCCAAAGTCAACCGAATAACGATCAAAGGTTATGGAGGTGAATTGTTTTGTTCGGCGGTCTATTTCTTGTCGGTTGCCGTGAACCAGAATGATTCTCGGTCCTTTATCCGTGTAAACAATGCGTCCCATTTCTGCTGAAACGGTTGATGTCGTTTTGGGGTTACGCTCATCGTTAATCAAAATTCCGCGAATTGATCCGTCTTTTTCATGAGAAGTAATGAATACGGTCAAATTGTTTTGCAAGGTCGTAAATTCTCCTTCGCGAAACATCAAATGAGAAACATCGTTTTTTACTTGCCATTGTAGCTCTTTGAATTCATTTTCTGCTGCGGGAATAATGATGTTTAAGTTATAAAAGTTAAAACAAGCCATGACTAAACCGACGAAAATGGCTGGTTTTGCATTTTGCCAAGGACTGATCCCTGCCGCTTTCATGACAACAAGTTCTCTATCAGCAAGCATGCGATTGTAGACAAAGAGAACCGCAGCGAATAAAGAAATAGGGGATAAAATAGAGAAAATTCGGGGCATTAGCAGTGATGTTAATTTAGCAAAAAGGCTTACTGCAATTCCTTTGTTTGTTATCAAGTCAACAAAACGCAGTGATTGTGTCAGCCAAATGATAGACATCAAGGAGAAGGATACTAAAGCGAATCCGACAAAAATTTGTTTGGCTATATATGTGTTTAATTTTTTCATGCCGGTGATTATAAACAAAATATATTACCAAAGAAATAAAATTTTTATGTTATTGCAAAGATTTTCAATAATTTTTATTAAAAATAAAAAACCGGATATGAAAATCCGGTTTTTACATACTGTTTTATTCCTGTTATTCTGAGGAACCACCTTTGGTAACAACGACCATTGCTTCTCGCAACAGGCGGTCGTTTAACATGTAGCCTGATTGCAATTCGGCAATAACGGTTCCTGCCGGTTTTGACGGGTCCTCAACTTCTTGTACAACCTGATGGAAGTTCGGGTCAAAGATTTTATCCATAATATCCATTTTGGTAATGCCGAATTTATTGAAAACTTTACTGAGTTCGGTCTCTGTTAATTCTACACCTTTTAAGAGTGCGGCACAATTTTCATTGCTTTCGTCTTTGTTTACGGCTTCAATAGCGCGGTGTAGGTTGTCTGCAACGGATAACAGGCTTTTGCCGAAAGATGCGATAGCGTATTTGTTGTTTTTTTCAATCTCTTGAGCACAGCGTTTCTTCGTGTTTTCAGCTTCTGCAAAGGCGCGCAGATAGTCTTCTTTTAGTTTGCGAATTTCATCCTGAAGGGCTGTCAGTTCATCATCGTTTTCGATGGAGATATCTTCGTTTTCGGAAGAGATGTCGTCATCTTGTGTTTCAGGAATTTCATTATCAACATCTTCAAAAGTGTCTTCATTAAGATCTTTTTTGTTCTTTATCATCGTTTCTCTCTTAAAAAATGTTAGCGGCCGATTATATCTGTATGAAATTTAGTGACTAATGCTTGACAAGTCAAGACCGTTAGGGTTTATTTATAAACATGTTGAATTTGTCTGGAATCAGGCAAAGGTGGAATTATTTTCTGTTTCTAGAAAGATGAGGAATGAATACTGTTGTTGCAGAAAACATTGTTAGCTCAAAGTTGCTAGCAAAAGATTTTAACAAGAAAAAATTGTCTGTTACTTATGGGGTGACCAATAATCCCTATCTTCAAGAAATTCAAAATCTTTCGAAAGTTCAGTGTTTAGGTAAAAAGCCTTGGCCGCAAATTGATTCTGTTCGTGGTTGGATGGTTTCGGCAGAAACGGCAACGTTTATGAAATGGGGCGGCTTAGGAATGATTGCCTCGGAATTGCCTGAGGCTTTTAACAGCTGTTTTGGGAAAGCCGGAGAAGAATTAGTTATTGTTACGCCTCTTTATTTAGGGAATACTGGTAAAAAGAAAGCCGAATTGGTTGGTGGTGTTTATAATGGGGCAGAGCATATTTCCATTGATTTGAAAAAAGTACGAACCTTTGATGTGCCGTTTTTCAGTGACAGGGCTGTTTTAGTTAAATATAAAGTTGGCGCTTATGTTGGAAAATGTCGTAATGTTAAGTATATTTTCTTATCAAGTGATCGTTTTTTTGATATTACGCCTCATAAAGATAATCCGCCGGCACAAGACGGGTGTTATGTTAAAAATCAATTTGGTATTAATGAGGTAGAACGGTTTGCTTTCTTTTCAAAGGCTGTTTATGCTCTGATTAAGAGTTTGTGTGAAAAACCAGCAAAAGAAATGGAACTTCCGAATGTTATTATTGCGAATGATTGGCATAGCGGTGCTTTGGCCGGTTTGTTAAAGTATTTTACAACAGCGCAGGTTAATGACGGTGTGTTGGATGAAGCTGTTGCTGAGGCGATAAAAACCATTCCGGTTGTGCATATTGCTCACCATCTTGGTTATCAGGGGTGGGATTATGATAATACATCTCGAATTTTGAACTCTTTGTATGAAAAT
>CAYLIN010000049.1:0-9706 GCA_964383725.1 uncultured Azospirillaceae bacterium
CGATTGCGATGAACGAAGGATTGCGTTTCGCTATTCGTGAAGGTGGTCACACAGTAGGTGCCGGTGTGGTATCTCAGATCATTAAATAGGATTAAAATCCGTTTTACGGGTTACTAATCTTAAAAATTAAAAAGAGAGAAAATTTATGTACGTTTTTGTACACTAAAATTTTCTCTCTTTTTCTTTTTGCTTCTATTACCTCCGTATAACGAATTTTAATAATAGGCGGATTTTCAGCTTTCTTGTTTTCGCATCTACTCATTTCAAATATCGAGGGTCTCTCTGGTCCTTAAAATTTTCTCTCTTTCTATGGTGTAATATTGGGGCATAAAAAAAAGAGCTGCAATTGCAGCTCTTGGTAAAGATGGATTTAACGAAGAACATCGTCAAGGAAATGATTGTCAGCGGCGGCCTTTTCGGCGAGCTTGCGTTCTTTTTCTTCTTCACGGTGTTTGCGTTCAGCCTCTTCTTCAGCTTCTTTTTTTGCCGCTTCTTTAGCCCAACGCTGTTCGAGTTTATCGAGCGAAAGGGCTCCGAAGTGGAGCAGAAGTCGTTTCATCGGCTCTGATGTGGCGATGGATAGTAGGCACGTTTGGCACGTTACTTTTTCTATATCATGGCCGGTTACATATCTTTCCTTTTCTTGGGTGATTTTGATATTTACATCTGCACCGCGGGAAAGGAGATCGTAAGCTCCTTGTACGTCATCTTCTCTCACTGCTTCTTCCAGCGTTTTTTCCGGTTTTGCGGGGAGAGTTGAAGCGGTTTTGTTCGAGGAGAAGAGAGTGCCGAGGGTCTTAAAAATTTTTTTCATACTTTTATAGAATAAAGGTTAATAATTGTTTTTAGTAAGTATACTATATCATATTTTTATACCCCGTGCAAGTGTTTTTTTTTGTCTTTTTGTTTCTTTTGTCTAATGCGACATCTGACTTAAAAACTTATCTAATTCTTGTTTGTTTGTAATCTTTCTTTCGAGAGAGGTGTTTTTTTACTTTTGATGAGATACTTAATTCTTGACAAATTTTGTCAAGTGGTGTATCGTCTGGTAGTTTTCTAAAAATCATGTGAATTATTAATTTAATACCTAATTTTTATGTCTGATACAGAGATTTCCGGGCTGTTTATCTGGGCAGCTTTTCATGCTCTCGTAGTAATAGAGATACTTCTTGATGCTGTTGTGTTGCATTGGCCTTTTGATGGGAAATGGTGCATACGGGCATGGGAGCATTTTATTTTTTATGGTGTTATGGCAGCGGGATTATACTATCGTCTGCAAATGCCTGAACAGGTTGGGATCATGGGACTAAAAGTGCTTTTCATTTTTTCTCTTGTGGTTTGTCTTCTTAGTATGTCACTTCTTGCGTGGATCTACTATCGTTTTTTTCACTTTAAAGAAGATTTATACTAGTCAGAGAACTAAAAAACTTCCGTCTATTTGATAGGTGGAAGTTTTTTGTTATGTTTTTGTGATATTTCTAAAAAAAGACTTGATTAATTTATGTTTTGTGGTATCTACATATCCGTATTTGAATAGGGGTATAGCTCAGTTGGTAGAGCATCGGTCTCCAAAACCGAGGGTCGTGAGTTCGAATCTTACTGCCCCTGCCATTTTGTAAAGCAACTGTTTGATTCTGAATAATAGTTGTTTTCGAAAATTGAAAATTCAGGCACTTTGCTAATGCGAAGTGCTAATTTTTTATCAAAATTCCAAAGAAGTATTAGCCTCAATTTTTGGAGGCTTTATATGAAACTTTACAATCGGTTATCTTCATTCTATATTGTTATAAATGTTCCCAAATGCCTGCGAAAGCGGATAGGGAAAAGTCAGATTTGGCGGTCTTTACATACGAAAGATAGATGCATAGCTAACCTTAGAGCCGGAATGATAAAAATGAGTGTACACAAGCTATTTACCGAAGAGCAGATGAAAGAAGCACAAGAGATTGATGAGATGCTTAGAGATATATCTTGTGATGGGGTTGGTCATTCAGAAATGAATTATACGGAAGATTTTGCAGAAATGGTGGCTTATGAAGCTTGTCGAGAAAAGGTTAATTATGCAAAAACATATTTAGTATCTGAAATGATAGAAGAATATCAACAAAAATTGAAAATATACAGAGATACATATAAACAAGGAGATTATCAACTAGCTTATAATGCACTGATGGTTGCAGCGGCAAAACATTACTATCCAATGCCTACTGATGAAACAATGCATATTGCTTTAAATGCAATGATGAGGGCTGAAATTCAGTTTTTGGAGTATGCAATAGCTTATATTAAAGGTAACCGTCAAAATTTAGTCGGGCAGTTAATAACTGATGTTGATGAGTATGTTGGTAGTCGAAAAGTGTATCCGAGTACTCCTGACTTGTCCCAAGTTCAGGAAAGTGCATTTAATTTAGTCGAATTAACCGAACTTTATAATAATGACATATCTCGTGACAATACTTCTGATGAGCAGAAAGAGAAAGTTTTACTTAGAATGAAAGTTGTTGCTGAAGTTATGGGGGATATGTCAATTAGCAAAATCACCGATAAAGATATTGAAAGTTTTATTAGGGAGATAAAAAACCTACCGGCACATTATGGCAAAATGAAGTTGTCAAAGAAACTTACCAATAAACAGGCTATTGAGATAGGTAAAAAAGATAATAATATTCAAAAAATTTCAGTCGGTACAGTTGAGAAGTATGTCTCATCCTTGAAGACTATTTTGCAATATGCGACGATGAAAGAGTATATACCAAAGAATCCATTTGATAAAATCTCGTTGCCAAAAGCAGATAAAAGGAAAGTTAACGAGAGTAAACGACTGCCTTTTACACTTAAACAACTGCAAGCAATATTTGAAATGCGAGTGTTTAAGGGATCCAGAAATTATAAATTTTGGATTCCAATGCTTGCTTTATATACGGGAGCTCGATTAAATGAGCTTTGTCAACTGCTTGTTAATGATATTAAATTTGATGGAGATATTGCTTTTTTTTCAATCAATGATGATGACGACAAAAAGCTTAAAACATCTGCAGCGGTGCGTATAGTGCCAATTCATTCAGAGCTAGTTAAAATGGGCTTTATGGATTATGTTAAGGAAATGAGAGAAAAGAAGTCGGTGAGACTCTTTCCTGAGCTTAAGAAAGAGAAAAAAAGTGGTCGATATTCTAATGGGTTTAGTAAGATGTTTAGGAATTTATTGCAGACTGTCAATAAGCAGTTTTCGAATGAAAATGATAAATTTGTTAAAGGTAAGCATTGTTTCCATTCATTTAGGCACAATTTTAGAGATTGTCTTCGTGAAAATGAGTGCAACCAAGAAGCTGTAAGAGCGATTCAAGGTTGGGAAGGTGATCCAACAGATCTTAGTAACTATTATGGAAAAGGCTTTAGTGTGTCGAAACTTAGTGAAATTTTGGAGACCAAGCTGATTTATCGGGGATTGGATTTGAGTTGTTTTTATTTGTGAAAAATGGTTTCCGTTATATTATTTAGCTTGACATTTGTGTTGGTTTAGCATAATGTCTCTATGTGGTTAGGTTAATGATAATCACAAGTATTATTAAGATATTAAGAGCTCATATTTTTCGGACTTTTATCAAGTCGGAGCCTAGTAGAGTTGTCGGTAGGTTATATCGGAAAGCTTCTAAAGAAAAATATGTATCCTATACCTGCACTTGAGGAATGGTCTCAGACCTTTTTGTTTTGTGTGGTTATGGATAAGCTCTAAAATTTCACTTCTTATCTGTAGTCTGATTTATTCAGGCTTTTTTTATTGCCAAAATCGCCCTTAAATTTCCAAACAATTCTCCTAAGTGCAGGTTTATAAACCGTTTCGCTCTATTGCGAAGCATTTGTTTAACGTCCATTTGGAGATAAAATAAAATGTTAAAGTTGGACACTAAAAATATGCAGAAAGGCGATTGTATCGCTTTTTTTCAGCTTTTGTATGAGGTTCAGTTGGAATGTGAGGTAAAAGATGTCAGATAGTCGTCCGATACTTCATTTAAAGAATTATAGAATGCCAGAACCGAGGGAACCTGTTCAGGTAGCAATTCGGGTCAAACGCAATAAACCCGATATCAATCCTCAAGAACTTTACACACCCAAACAGGTTTCCACAATTTTGAAAATCTCAATTTCTCGATTGAGAGATTTACGATGGCTGAAAAAAGGACCTCGGTATATTAAAATTGGTAAAAGTTCAAAAGCTCATATTCGTTACCTTGGGCAAGATTTACTGGATTATTTATCGTCAGTAAGGGTGACGCAATGAGTAATGAGCAGTTAAAAATCGAAACCCTATCAGAAGCTAAAAAACGCAATCTGGCAAAAATTAAAGCGTTCCGCTCTAGTCAGCACAAAAAATTGCATAGCCTCGCCGATAAGTTAGAACTGTGTCGAAAAGGTAAACGGTGTCGTTTATTGCCTTGTTCTGTCTGTTTACGTCTTTTCCGGTTGCATTATCTTAAAACGCATCTGCCGATATGGGCAAAGCTGATAAAGCAATGTCCTGTGCATTACATTTCAGCAATTAATCGGGTGCCGGTTGATACTAATGTTGACACATTGGGTGATTTTAAGGAATGGTTTGAACGGTGTCTTAAACAATATGGTTTTGAGCAAATACCTCTTGTCGGTGGGGTTGATTATTCTTGGAATTATGAAAACGGGCAAAACTACATTTGTCAGCATTTTCACTTTTTGGCAGCTGCATATGACCGAAAACCACTGATAGAATGTCTGAAAAAATCTTTTTTTCATGATAGTACCGTCAGTCGACCTGTCTATCCTAAGATATTGAAAGATTATTCTGACCTAAAAAAAGCTCTTAACTATACGATACCTGCGTATTTCGAAAAGCGTTGTCGGTATCTGGTAAAAGAACGCCATTATACCAAACACCATCCTTTGGACAATAAACACCTTAGGGGACTGTATCTTTTCTTGTCTTCTAATACACCTGAAGACTTGATGATTATTCACGATATTTACAATAAAAAAGGGGGTGATTAATGGCCTAAATCATATTCCTTGTTATACCGTAATACTGATTGGTTGTCGGTATGATTGTTCAAATAATCAGTGAACAGTTGCTATTTAACTTCTTGAGTTTCCTACATCTGTTCACTGTTCACTTCATTGACCATTTATTATGAGGATTTTTAAAATGGTAAATAAAATAACAAGCCGTGAACACGGCGTTCAAATTGAAGAAGCACCGAACAGTTTACGAACAATAGCTCCGTATGTTGATGTGAGCTTGTATGGCTTAACTGCAAGTGGGACGGCTTTTCATGAATTAAGTTTTGTTAGAAAAATGGATGAAAACATTGTTAAAAAAGTTGTCCCCGCGTCTTTATTATTAAACAATCGGGAATTAATTTGTTTTCTTGTAAATAATGGATATGCCAATATTTCTCTTAAAGAAGATGAAAAATGCTTATGTGATTTTTTACGAGAAAAGGCTAACACAGCAGAGAATGCTTTATTTGCCGAAAAGCTTGGTTGGTTGGATGATAAGTTGGCTCAAAAAAACAAACAGCCTTATGTATATATAACCCCCGATAAACAATATGGAAAAGTAAATCAAGGCTTATATGTACGCTACATTGAAAATCCGAATGTTTATAGTCAAAACATGGAAACAGCTAATAGACTGAAAGATTGGGTCGATAATATCGGCATATATGTTCGACATTCTCCTTTTCTTACTTTGGCTGTTTGTATGGGGTTGGGAGCTATTGCGATGAAACCTTGCGGTATAGAATCGTTTATGGTTCACATTTGGGCTACATCATCAAAAGGTAAAACAGTTACGGAGCTTGTCGGACAAAGTTTGTATCGTAAAGCAGAAAGAAATATTCTGCCAACATGGGACATTACTCAAATAGGGCTAATGGATAAATGTTCCTCATTTTCCGACACCTTGTTTATTCTTGATGATGTTACACAATTCAGCGGCACACCTACTGAGCTTCAAAAAATGATTTATACTGCTATGAATGGGATTGGAAAAATTACATCATTTGCTTATGCTAAAAGTGTTTCAAGGGTTGACAGTCATTGGACAATACCGATTTTGAGTTCTGGCGAAAAATCAATTACGCAAATTTTAAAAGAGGGAAATGTAAAATTGTTGAAAGGGCGTGAAGTACGGTGTTTTGAGATTAATGCTTTACGACATCCTGATTATTTCATATTTACAAGTTTGCCTAAAGGAATGAAAAATTCCGCAAAATTAGCTAAGAGATTGGAGGAAAATGCTCGACTTTATTATGGAACGCCCGCCCGTAAGTTTTTAACAGAATTTCTTAAAGAGCCTGAAAAATATATAACGTACATAAAAAAGCGTATGAATACATTTTTTGAGGAACAAGGACTTACAGAAGGGGATATCAAAGGTCGAATCGCCAACAGGTTTGCATTTATAGAAGCCATTGGTTTTTTGGCTGTCGATTTTGGCATCCTACCGATGAAAAAGTCATTGGTAAAAGAACATATCCGCTTATTGTGTGGGGAAGTACTAGCTCAACACAAGACAGATAATGAGTTGCAAAAAGAAGGGCTTAAACTGTTAAAGAAAGCCTTTAAACGAGAATATCTGGTTACGATAAAACGGAAAGGTAAAACGTTTACCGACGATGAAAAAATGGCTTTTGGTTTCATGATTATGCGAGACAGCTTACCTAATAAGCATTTTATAGCCATTCGGAAATCTCAATTTGATAGTGTTTTCTCGTCGCAATATCAAGCTGACTTAATGACACGATATTTGCAAAGCCAAGGTGTCTTAACTCATAAACAGGTTAGTTTTGCCAATTTTATAGAACGACAACAGTTCCATTGTCTAAATTTGAAAAAGCTACAAAAGGAGGGTCTTTACAAATAATTATAAACGGTGCGTCTTGATACGCCATATTGTTTGGCGATTTGGGTGATCGGTGTACGGTTATTGATGAGGGCTTTGATTTCCTTGATTTTCTGGGCGGTTAGTTTAGGCTGACCGCCTTTATATTTGCCATGCAGTTTTGCAAGGGCAATTCCTTCTCGTTGACGTTCCAATATTAAATTGCGTTCAAGCTCTGCAACAGCCCCTAACATCGTCATCATCAATTTTTGGTACGGGTCTTGTTTATCGGCGGCAAATGTCAAATTCTCTTTATGAAAAACAATTTTAGCACCTTTACCGGTTATCTCTTCAACCAGATTTAATAAGTCTTTAGTATTGCGGGCTAGCCTGTCCATCGAATGCACATTCACCACATCACCAGCACGAATATTCAGCAACATCGCTTGTAATTCGGGGCGGTCGGTGTTTTTACCGCTAATTTTTTCAATATAAGCCCTGTCACATAGAATATCTAAAAGCTGTCGTTCGGTGTTTTGGTCGGTAGTTGATACCCTTTTATAATTAAAAATCATATTTTGGCTCCTTAGTGTGAAATTGATATTTATAACTTTGGTTTACATCTGTGCAATGAACCGTATTTTTGATGTAGATTGCACACAAAATCATTTGTGAAAGCACGGTATACTTCATTTATACAGCCTTGCTTTAATGACATACACGTCATTTTTGCTGATTTGGTGAATATGCGGTATATTGCGTATCGGGATTTGTTTAATATCGCCACTGTCTAAGAGCTTGATTGAAGCATTTACCTTGTCAACGGTTGTCCAGTGCGAATATTTACCATCTAAACCGATTAAAACCGCCGTATCAGGCATTTCCGAGTACTGTTTAATTTGGTTTATTACTTCATAAACTGTCAGTTTCTTTCTTAATAAAGGGCGAGAAACCTTAATAGATATCCCGAAATCAATCTTAAGCTTTTCACCAATACACAAAAAATAATCTTCCAGTTGCTTGTTGGTTGTGCCTGTTTTATGAACATCCAGTAGCTCTCGGCAATTATCAAGATGTTCAAATAAAGTATGCAAAAGCTCCCGTTGATAATTCCTTTTTAGGCTTTTTATTTCGCTGACGGCTTTTGTGGTCGAGATGATACTCGCAAAGCAACCGCATAAATAAGTAAATCCCTGTTTAATAACCACCGTCAATATTCATCTCCCCGTATAATGGTTAAGACTCTATTTGTAACATTCGGGTCGCTTGCGTCAGGGCTAAGATAATTATAATCGGTGTCGTAATAGTCGATTTTCCAGAAATACGTATCGTTTTTGAAGTTTATTGCACCGAAGTCGTGTTCACCGTATGGATCGTTGTCCTTGGTGAAATTATCGAACATCTGAACTTGTTTCAAAAGTTCTTGTTGGTCATTACCGGTCAAAGATTGTACCCCGACAGTGATGACAACACGACCACCGCAAAAGGATTTTCGTAATTCATCATTAAGTTGTCTTATTTTTTCAATATTCATTTTACACCTTTAAAATAAAAAAAGAGCCTCAACGCTTAGGTTGAAGCTCCGATTGTTGGATTGAGATGTAATCGGCTCTAACCAACTTATTTTCAGTTCATCAGTTAAGAGCCACATATAACACCTCACTTTCAAACATACAAAACCCTGTCCGTATTTCTACAGACTGCCGAGTTTCATACATTTTGTGATTGTAATAAAAACGAATCGAATCAATTTTTATTATGGTTAAATATAACATATTCTATCATAAATTGCAAGTAAAATATTGTGTAAAATCAGATAATTAAGTTAAATAATTTAGTCATATAAAAACAATATATGAAAAGGTTATCATCGATGAAAAAATTATCAGATCCGAATGAAGATATAGAACTTGCAAATTTATTAGCTGTTTTTCGGTTAGAGATGAAAAAACTTCGTGAACAGCTGAATAAGAAAAAGGGCTTTGTCTGCCGATATTGCGGTAAACAAGCCCTCAAACCTCACGGTGGGAAATGCCCTCACAGCCCTCATGCAAACAAATGCCACGAGTTTATTGGAGCATAAAATATTAATCTAACCAAGCATTTTGAAATCCTACATTAATATATTGATTATTTTTGAATCTATCATCCGCACTAGCCTTATTTATATGAGCTACAATTCTATCTTCTGGATATTTTTTACAGATTACATACTGTCTTTCTTGAGAAAAAAATATAAGTTCATTATGTTCTTTTATTTCCCCAATAATCCAACCCACAATTACTTTTACTTGGTTACTTAATTGTTTGGGCTTTTTATATGCTTCAAAATACTCATTATCCGAATATAATGCCTTACACTTCTCTATAATGTCTTGATGTTGCTTTTTTTCATTTTTCTGTTCTTGAGCCTTTCGTTTTTTTACAATGCTCTTATCAATCGCAATAGCCTCTTCATTAAATACATTGTTCATGGCAATTGCCATTGTAACATCAGCCATTCCTAAACATTCTAGACCACTATATTTTTTTAAATGTTGTGGTTCGATTTCCTCTACAATTACAGAATTTTCTTTTCTGTTCAATATACACCCAAAACTTCTTACTTGAAAAGCTTCTTGAGATTTAAAACCTAAGAAATGCATTCCATTTTTTTCAGTATTACATTCAGAAGCCATATCAAAATAAGAACGTTTTACCTTGACATTAAACTTACCATCAATTCTATCTGCACACAAATTCATGTCTTCTTGTTGCCCTGCAAATACATTTGTTGCAAATAAGCAAAATCCTAAAACTAAAATAAGTTTTTTCATAAAATCAGTCCTTTTTTAACCATTTAAAATCATATTT